>JACROS010000088.1 GCA_016214325.1 Candidatus Omnitrophota bacterium
GGGGAGGATGTATGATATCAACAGATATTACTGATATCCTCTTTGGGACGCCCCGTCCTGTAAAGGCAGAGGCAAGCTTTGGCATATTTAAAGAAGATGAGAAGACTCGCGCAGAAACGTTATCTTTAATGAAAGGTTAAAGCATGAGAAAAATCTGGTATTTAGGGATAATTAATTTTCTTTCTGCTTTTTTACTTTTTCAGATTGAGCTGATAATTTCAAAGATAATGCTGCCTAAATTTGGAGGAAGCTATATGGTTTGGGGAGGCTGCGTGGTTTTCTTTCAGTGCGCACTTCTTTTGGGATATTTATATTCGCATTTGGTGGTTGAGAAAATTGGAATAATGCGCTACCGGTATTTCCACATGTTTTTATTATTGCTTCCTTTATTGTTTTTTCCCGGTAGGCAGCTGCCGGTGATTGCAGCTCACCCGAATCTTTTGATGGTTCTGGATGTATTCTGGCAATTATCCATTAGCATTGGTTTGGTGTTTTTTGTTTTATCAACCACAACAGTTATTACACAGGTTTGGCTTGCCTCCTCAGAGCTTTCTCAAAAAGAAAATCCATATATTTTATACTCTATTTCTAATTTAGGTTCATTTCTTGGGTTATTGAGCTACCCATTTTTATTTGAGGCATATTTTAATATAAATACCCAATTAAATATTTGGCGATTCGGTTATCTTATATTATTGATGCTATATTTAGTAGTTTTTAAAATTGTACCTGTAAGCAAAAAACAAACAGAAGTCTTAGATTTATCAGCAAAATTTGGAGTAAATAAACTAATTTTGATTCTTTTGTCTGCAGCAGGAGTAATTGCATTTTTATCTGTAACCAATGTTTTCACATATGAAATTGCGCCTGCTCCGCTTTTGTGGGTGATTGCGCTTTGTATTTATTTAATTTCATTTGTATTAAATTTTAAGCATAACCCATTTTGCCCTGGATGGATCCGCAGCAAATTTTATTTAGTTTTGTCATCTAGCATTGTTTTTTATTTTCTGACACAAAAAAGAATTTTGCCTATTTTTGTTGAAATTGCTGCGTATTCATTTTTTCTATTCGCGATTTGTATGTTTTGCCAAAGCGAGCTAGCGCGGATGAAGCCAAAGAACGAGCGCGAATTAACAATGTTTTATTTATTAGTGGCTCTGGGTGGTGTAGTAGGTGGATTTTTTGTGAGTTGGATCGCGCCGCTATTTTTTACATCAACACTGGAGTTTTTGGTAGGTTTATTTTGTATTTGTTTTGCCATAGGCCTTGGGGAGAAGAAAGGCAAGATTGGATTTAGTAACATCAGGTTGATATTTTATGCTCTTTTACTGCTTATCTTATGGCCGGGATTCTTTAGAAATTATAATTTCTTTGGGGTTGTTTTAATTTTTGTTCTCTTTTGGCTTATTTTTAAGAAACTAAAAATTTCATTGCGTGCGTTGAGCCTTGCGGTATTTTCGATTATGGTTTGCTCTTGGTTTATTTCTCCTCTTTGGTCAGATTTCAATTTCATATATTCAAAAAGAAATTATTACGGTATCTACAATCTTTACATTAAGGATGGTGCTGTTTTTCTTATAAATGGCACTACTTTGCATGGGGCGCAGTTTATCGGCGGAAAAGATGAAATGGAACCGCTTACTTATTATCACCGTAAAAGCCCGATAGGGGAATTAATGGAAAGCAAGGATTTTGATTTTAATACTATGGGATTGGTGGGCTTAGGCGTAGGCACATTAGCTAGTTATGGCAAGGCCGGGCAGGAAATTGATTTTTTTGAGCTTGATCCGGAGGTTTTTGCCATTGCCTCCAATTTTTTTACTTATTTAAGAAAAACTCCTGCTAAAACAAATGTTATTTTTGGTGATGCGCGAGTTTCTTTAAAGAAAATGCCAAAGAAACGCTATTCAATTATAATCGTGGATGCTTTTAGCGGCGATTCTGTTCCAGTGCATCTTTTGACTACAGAAGCAATGGCTGAATATAGGCAGTATTTAAAAGATGGGGGATTAATTCTTTTTCATATCAGTAATAGATATTTGAATTTAATGCCTTTATTATTTAATAATGCTAAGGCACTTAATGCCTATGTATCTGGAAAGTCTGATAGAAAGATGTATGGCAACGTAAGGCTTCCTTCGGCATGGGTAGCATTAACTTGGGATGCAGATATTAATAAAAAATTTGTATCTGGGTTAAAATGGGCAAAAGAGTATGTTGGCCCGGATAAATCTTGCCGCGTTTGGACTGACACATATTCAAATGTTTTAACGGTATTTAAGACTAAAGTGTTTATTGATTCGCTTAAGCGTTGGCAGCCATTTTATTGGTAGATTGTATAAACTTTTAATGCTGTCTGTCAAGGCTTCTATATTGCACTGCTTCAGAAATATGCTCGGTTTTAATTGTCCGGCAGCCTGCCAAGTCGCTAATTGTCCTTGCGATTTTTAATATTTTATCATAAGCGCGTGCTGATAACCCCAGTTCGGTTAAAGCCATCCCAAGTAGTTTCTTTGCTGAGTCATCCAACAAACAATGTTTCTTTATTAATTTAGAATTCATTTGAGCATTGCAGAAATAACCACTACCTTTGAGCCTTTCTCTCTGAATTAAGCGGGCTTGTTCTACTCGTGATTTTATAATTAAAGAAGATTCTGCTTCAGTGGTTTCGGTTAACTCCTTGTATTTTATTGCCGGTATTTCTATGTGAATATCAATTCGGTCTAACAATGGACCGGATATTTTACCCATGTAGTTTGCAATTTTTGTAGTGTTACAACGGCAAATTTTGGTTTTGTCAGTAAAATATCCGCACGGACAGGGGTTCATCGCAGCTACTAACATAAATGAAGCGGGAAAGGTTAAAGATTTTTGAATGCGTGAAATATGAATTAAATTATCTTCTAATGGTTGGCGCAATGCTTCTAGGCAGTCTCGGCGGAATTCAGGAAGCTCGTCTAGAAACAAGACTCCTTGATGAGCGAGGCTTATTTCTCCGGGTTGAGGGATTGAGCCGCCACCAACAAGAGCAACGCTTGAAATGTTGTGATGAGGAGAGCGAAATGGGCGGGTAGACATAATTCCTTCTTTGTTTGGCAATGTCCCCATTACTGAATGAATCTTGGTTACTTCTAATGATTCATCTAGAGTTAAATCCGGCATAATTGTAGGTATGCGTTTAGCTAACATTGTTTTTCCGCTTCCTGGAGGGCCAACCATCAGCACGTTGTGCCCTCCGGCAACTGCTACTTCTAAGGCGCGTTTAGCTAGGTATTGGCCCTTAACTTCAGAAAAATCCACTGGGTAATGTTTGTGTTGTTGGAACAAATCAACTAAATCAAATTTTACCGGGGTTGTGGTTCTTGGGTTGTGAATAAACTCTACAGTATGTTTTAATGAATTTAGCCCCCAAGCATAAATATCTGGCACAATTGCTGCTTCTTTTACATTGGCAAAAGGGATCAGGATGTTTTTTGAAATTAGTTTTGAAATGGCAAGGCTGATTGGCAGAGTTCCGCGCACCGGCCTCAAGGATCCGTCTAAGGCAAGTTCACCAAGAATATGGTAATTCTTTAGTTTTTCTGCATCCAGCTGTTCTGTGGCAGCCAGCACTCCTAATGCAATGGCCAAGTCAAAACAAGCACCTTCTTTTTTGATGTCTGAAGGTGCGAGGTTTACGGTTATTCTTTCTGCCGGCCATTCAAAGCCGGAGTTTTTTATAGCAGATTTGACCCTTTCTTTACTTTCTCGGATAGCAGTGTCTGCCAGGCCCACTAAAGTTACCGCCGGAAGCCCGTAAGAAACATCTACTTCAATTTCCATTGGATATGCTTCGATCCCAATTAGCCCAAAACTAAATACTTTTGCTAGCATGCGCGCCTCCATTTTTGTGCTGCTATATAATAGACACATGAATTATTAAAATCTAACAAGAATTTCTTGAAAATTTCCAAGAAAAAGACTTGCATTTTAAAGGCTTACAAAATATAATACCCCTATGGAAAAAGAGCTGGCAAAGAATAAATTTGTAATTGGGCTTGTTATAATTACTTTACTTTCCTTGCTTAGCCTTGTTTTTACTTTGAAGCAAAAATATGATCTAGCAGTTAACCTAAATAAGGCAAAGATAGAAATATCTGGGCTAATTAAAGAGAAGCAAAACCTTTTGACATCATTGGAGAAAGAGAAAGAATTAAATTTAAAACTTTCTTTTGAGAAGTCTGAGCTTAAAGGGTATTTAAAAGCCGGCAAAAGCCGTTTGTCAAGATTGTTTAGCGCTTATTCAGTGTCTCAGAGTGAGCTGGAACAATTAAGCTCAAAATTTGGTTTGTTAAAGGCAGAGAATGTTTCATTAAGAGAGGAAAAACAGCGCTTATCTAAAGAAAATGAAATTTTACAGACAAGATTAAGTTCGGTTGCAGAATTACGCAAGGCGATAAGGGAGCTAAAGTTACAGGCGCACAAAGTAGTAAGAAAGGTTCAGGAAAAGGCGCGTGAGGATACAAATATAGAAGGTAACCATGGGTTTATAAGTAAGAATGATGCCAAAATTAACAGTCCTGTTAAGGTTAAGATAGAAGTAATCCCCGCCCAGAAAAACGAATAATGGATAATATTTTTATACAGCTGGGAAAAAATAAGATTTTTATGATTACTCTTTCTGCCTGGCTAATTGCCCAGACAGTAAAGGTAACCTTAGGAGTTTTTCAGGAAAAGAAATTTGATTTTCGCTGGTTTGTTGGCACTGGCGGCATGCCCTCAAGCCATACAACTGGGGCCTGGTGTTTGGCCACTAGTATCGGGCTTGAATACGGATTTGCGCATGTTCTTTTTGCCTTGGCTGCTTCTTTTGCTATTGTGGTTATGTTTGATGCGCAAGGAGTGCGCAGAGCAACGGGAAAACAGGCGCGCATTTTAAATAAAATTACTGAAGATATTTACTGGAAAGGCAGACTTGACGAGGAAAAATTACGCGAGCTTGTTGGGCATACGCCTATTGAGGTTATTGTCGGTTTTTTATTAGGGATATTAATAGCAGTTATGGCAAAGCTTTTGTTTGGCTAGATTGAGGAGATTTCTGTGAAGAGACTGGTGATTATAATTAGTGCTGTCGGGGGGATTTTATTAATTGCGGTAGTAGCATTAGGAATTCGTGCCAAAGTCAATTCTATAAATAAGACTCAAAACGGGCCTTCATCAACAAGCCTTGTTGCTGAAGCAAAAGAGCTTGAAGAAAAAAATGAATTGTTGGCTGCAAAAGATATTTATCAAAGGTTGGTAAACGAATTTCCTGGGTCAAGCGATGTGATGAATTGGCAAAAAAAAGCTGAGGATATTAACATAAAACTGCTTCTCTCGTCGGAGATAACTCCTAAGAGCCAGTTGTATACCATTAAGCCCGGGGATAGCCTGGCTAAGATTGCTGCAGAGTTTAAAACAACTACGGACCTAATTAAAAAGTGTAATAATTTATCTAGTGATACAATTATCCCAGGAAGGAAAATAAAGGTTAGGAATGCGCCTTTTACTATTGTGGTGGATAAGTCGCAAAATATTTTATTTTTAAAGTCGGGAGAAGAAGTAGTTAAGACTTATATTGTTGCTACTGGAAAAAATAATTCTACACCCGTCGGCACATTTAAGATTGTGGATAAAATTCCAAATCCACCTTGGTTTAAGCCCGGGGTAGCACAGCCGATTCCTGCGGGAAGCCCTGAGAATATCTTGGGCACACGTTGGCTGGCGCTAAGTGTTCCTAGTTACGGGATTCATGGCACAACAGAGCCGCAGAGCCTGGGAAGACAAGTTACCCAGGGCTGTGTGCGTATGGCCAATCAAGATGTAGAGGAATTATATACTATTGTGCCAAAGGGCACTGAAGTAACTATTGTTGATTAACTAAGGCTTCTAATTAAATAACTATGGCTGGATTAGAATTAGAAAAACCAATTGCTGAATTCGAGAAGAAGATTCAGGAATTAAAAAACCTCGCCGGGAAAAAGATTGATATTTCCTCGGAGGTAAAAAAACTTGAAGAGAAGCTGGAGCATTTAAAGAAAGATACATATAAACATTTAACTGCTTGGCAAAAAGTTCAGCTTGCTCGTCATCCGCATCGGCCGTATACGTTAGATTATATTAGTTTGTTAATGACGGATTTTTTAGAACTGCACGGAGATCGTCTTTTTGGTGATGATAAAGCTCTGCTTTGCGGGATTGCGAAATTAGATAACCAGAAAGTAATTGTGATGGGCCATCAAAAAGGCCGGGACACCAAGGAGAATCTTAAGCGTAATTTTGGTTGTGCGCATCCTGAAGGATACCGTAAGGCCCTAAGAGTAATGCAGCTTGCCGACGAATTTAATATTCCAATAGTAATTTTTATTGATACTCCTGGAGCTTATCCTGGGATTGGCGCAGAAGAGCGCGGCCAGTCGCAGGCAATTGCTACCAATTTAAGAGAAATGGCTAGAGTAAAGGTGCCGATTGTAGCTACTGTTATTGGAGAGGGTGGCTCTGGTGGAGCATTGGGAATTGGAGTTGCAGATAGGGTATATGTTTTAGAGAATTCTTATTATTCGGTAATCTCTCCAGAAGGTTGTGCGGCTATTCTTTGGAAGGATGGCGCAAAAGCTCCTGATGCTGCCGAGGTGCTTAAACTTACTGGAGCTGATTTAGTTAAAATGGGGATCATTGACGGTGTGGTTCCAGAGCCATTAGGCGGAGCGCATCGTGATCCACAGCAGACCGCGTCAAATATTAAAGAAATCTTACTTAAAAATTTAAAAGAGCTAAAGAATCTTGATAAAGCTGAATTGCTAAAATTGAGATATAATAAATTCAGGTCTATCGGAGCCTACGCGTGATAGAGCATGAGTTGCTTTTGCTGGGGTTGTTACGAGAAAGCCCTAAACATGGTTATGAAATTAAAACCAAGATAAAAGAAATCCTTTCTTTGTTTGCCGGCGTTGATTTAAAATCAATTTATTACCCCCTAAGAATATTAGAGAAAAATGGTTTAGTGGTCCAGCGGATTAGAAAATCTGGAAAAAGGCCGCAACGTTTTGTTTATGAATTAACTGTTAAAGGAAAAGCTCGTTTTGAGGACTTGCTTTCAAAGAGTTTTTTAGAGCTGAAACGCCCAGAATTTAGCCTGGATATGAGTTTGTATTTTTTGGATTATATTAAACCTGAGATTGGCCAGCGCCGTATCCGTGGCAGGATTTTTATGTTACATAAAATTGCTAAGGGTATTAAGCAGTTATTAAAACAGCAGCAAAAAAAGAGCTTCCCTCCTGCATTGGCACTAATTTTAGAGCATAATTTAAAGATGCTAGAAGCTGAAGAGAATTTCCTCGTAGGCCTTAATGATAAACTTGTTTCTTCTTCCATTTAGGTTCATAAAATAACTTTCCAGCACCAAAAGAAACCCCTTTCTTTGTACCCCTGTTTTACCCTTGTTTTGACCTTTCTGTATATTATACTTTACTTACCTAATATATTCGGCTGATAAGCTTGTAAATCATAACTTAAAGATAATCTTTAAATGCCTAAAAGACTAAATAAAATCATAAGTATCCTTATCTCAATACTCCTACTCCTAGAACAATCTGCCTTTGCAGCAGATGGTGCTATAGACCTATCCAGCTCATTTAGTAAGCTATCCTCAGGTATCTCTACTAGCTTATCTTCATCTAGCACTAACACTGTATTTCGACCTATA
>JACROS010000090.1:0-7243 GCA_016214325.1 Candidatus Omnitrophota bacterium
TGATAAAAAGTAACTGGCCAGAATCGCAACACTAACAATCAACACCGGTAAAGCCGTAGACATCATCCCAACAGCAAGTCCGCCAATAATTACTGTTGCAGGCCCTGTAACTGACTGTTCGGCAATAAAACGAGTTGGCTTAAAACCGCTTGAGGTATAATACTCGGTGCACAAACCGATTAAAACACCCGCCAGCAAACCTGCAAGCACTGACCAATAAACACCCATATGCTCAACGCCCAAAGTAGACTTGATCAAGAAATAAGATGCCGCAGCCACAATGAGTGAGCTAGCAAATACGCCCTTACGAAGCGCAGCTAATAAAGCGCTTTGACTAGCATCTTCTCTGCTTTTTACAAAAAATGTCCCAATAATTGAAGCAATTACGCCTATTGCTGCCATAACCATAGGAACAGTTACGCCGGCAACGCCTAAGCCAGCAGCCACACCTAATGCAGAAGTAGCCACAATAGAACCCACATAAGACTCATATAAATCAGCGCCCATCCCAGCTACATCACCAACATTATCGCCAACATTATCAGCGATTACTGCCGGATTACGCGGGTCATCTTCAGGAATGCCTGCTTCAACTTTTCCCACCAAATCAGCGCCTACATCCGCAGCCTTGGTAAAAATACCGCCGCCAACCCTGGCAAATAACGCCTGAGAACTAGCACCCATGCCAAAACAAAGCATAGTAGAGGTAATTGCAGCTATTTTATCTGTCCCTAATGGAATCGGATGACAGGAATAATACCAGTTTAGAAAATAATACCAAATACTTAAATCTAACAAACCCAAACCAACTACTGTAAGCCCCATAACAGCGCCGCTTGAAAAAGCAACACGCAGGCCTGCATTAAGGCTTTTCATTGCTGCTGCAGCAGTACGGTTTGAAGATTGAGTAGCAATATTCATTCCGATAAACCCAGAAAGCCCGGAAAACAAACCGCCGGTAAGAAAGGCAAACGGTACAAACATAACCAAATAATTCTTCATTGCCATAAACATCAAAATACCAAACACTGCCACAAAAAATATAGCAACACCAATATACTGGCGCTTCAAATACGCCTGCGCACCAATTCGCACTGCCTGCGCAATTTCTTTCATCCGATCTGTACCTTGATCCATCTTTAAAATGCTAAAAGCAAGGTAGAAAGCAAACGAAAGAGCAAGAATTGAACCTACTGGAGCCAAAATCAGTAAATCAAAACCAAACATTTTTACATCCTCCTTTTCTTATTTAATACAAACGCAAAATACTTTAGCACAAATTTTTTACTTGTCAATTTTATTTCTCAACACTTCCTTCTACATCAATTATGTTATCGCGCTTTTGTCCGGATGAACCAAGCTTGCGTGCAAATATATAGGAATTAATTACAAACAACACCACAAAACCAAATGAAATCAATAACCATAAGCTGGGTTTAAAAAACATCCAGCCAAAAAATAAATTAAAAATAAATAAAAGCGGCAATAAACACCCTGCCTGGCTCACCAAAAATAACTGTTTATTATGTACAAACGGCTGTTTCATTCTAAAATCTATTCCAGTGAATCACCTCAGAAAGGCCCCTTCTTTTCCTTTGATCCGCAGTATCATCTTTCTCAGCATAACCCAAAGAAACTATACTCACTAATTTTAAATCACCCGGAACAGAAAGAATTTTTGCCACATCTTTAGCATACGGCTTTTTGTCGCCGGCAATCCAACAAGAGCCAATCCCCAGAGAAGCAGCACAAATCAATATATTCTCTGTTGCAGCACAACCATCCTCAAGGTAATATTTTGTGTCACTACAAAAAACTACAATACAAGCTGCGGCTTGCGCAAGAAATCTTGCATTCTCCATAATCTCGCTAAACTTACACAAAATCCCCTTATCAGTAACTACAATAAATTCCCAAGGCCAAACCCCTCTTGCCGAAGGAGCAAGCCTTGCAGAATCAACAATCTTCTCAAGATTCTCCTTTGAAATCAACTCATCTTTATAAAGCCTGACACTTTTTCTTAATTTTAATGCTTCAACAACATTCATTTAGACTCCTTCTTATAAAATTTAATTAGTTCAGGAGATTTTCCGGCGGATTTCCTCAGGGATAGGTTTTGGCTTGAGGTTAGAGTCTACGCAGACTAAAATCGTCTTTGCTCTTGAAACAAGCTGGTTATTTTGATTTTTTATATCGTATTCGAAATTAATGCGCACTCCGCTTATTTCTGAAATATGCGTAACAATTTCTAGAATATCCCCGTAAAAAGACGGAAATTTATAATCAATTTCCTGCCGTGCAACCACAAAAAGAGTACCTTGTACTGCCAAATCCTTCACCAACACACCCTTCTCCTCGAGAAAGTCCGTGCGCGCTTCCTCAAGAAAAGATAAATAATTGCCATAATAAACCACGCCGCCGCAATCAGTGTGATGATAATAGATTCTTTTCTTAATACTCATGTTTTATTTCTTATTTTTATTAAGCTTGGTCCTTACTAAATCAAGCGCTGCTTTTAGAGAGGCCTGTGTATCAGAATATGCGCTTAGCTTAGGGATGAAAGCACTCACGTCATACTTTTCTATGCCTTTAATTGCCACCATATCCTGAATAACAGTAAGCATAATTATCGGAAGTTTTTTGTCAATTTTACGAATCTCTCTTAAAGTTTCCAAGCCATTCATCTCTGGCATAAGATAGTCCAGAACAACAATATCTGGTTTATCATTCTTCATGAGCGCCAAAGCTTCCTTACCGTTTGAAGCAGAATAAACATCATAACCCCAAGCCTTAACTCTTTCTGTCAAGACTTCTACAAAATCAGTCTCATCATCAACTATAAGCACCTTTTTAATATTCAAGTTATTCATTTTATTTCCCCTAATCCCTAATAAAAACTACTTCTTAAAAATCAAGAATGCCTTCTCGTTATTATTAGTAGATAAAACAATCTTCGAAGGGCATCCAGCAGTACAAGCAGTGCCATATACCTGTTTAATATCAATTCCCGCAGCAGCTAAACTTGAGGTAATCTGACGAAGTGCTCCGGGTTTATTCTCTAAATCTATAACAATTACTTCACTTTCTTTAATAGAATTATATCCTGCTTTTCTTAAAGCGTCTTCTGCCCGTAAATTATCATCGGTAACAATCATCACCTTTGCTTGATTATCAGCAGCATATCCGGCTACAGCTTCAATATTAAGGCCATGATCAGAAACAATTTTGGACAAGTCTGCTAAAATCCCGATTTTATTGACTACTGTCACCACTAATTCTTTACTCAGCTTTGCGGTTTTGATCATCTGATGCCTCCTTTTGGTAATTATTTTACCATAATGCTAATTTGACTGCCAGAAGATTTTCCCATCATTTTTATCTAACAAGTCCATCACAATGCCTACCATGCCGGCATCATATTTACTGCCGCATCCGCTTTTTAACTCTTCAATTGCTTTGGTTTTTCCTGGGGCTGCCCGATACGGCCTGTGGCTTGTCATTGACTCTAAAACATCACTAACTGCAAGAATCCTCGCCTCAGCACAGATATCGCCGCCCTGGATTCCATGCGGATAACCAGAACCATCCAAGCGTTCATGATGTTGGCCAACAATTAAGCCTAAAGAAAAAGGAAAATCAATATCTCCAATCAATTTACAACAATTCTCTACGTGCTTCTGTATCAACTGGTACTCTAAATCACTAAGTTTACCCGGTTTATTTAAAATATCCAAAGGAATACTAATCTTACCCAAATCATGCAGCTCTGCAGCAAGTTTCATGCCCAGCATCCTGTTATCATCCCAGCCCAGTACTTTAGCAATTTCACCGGCAATTGCAGCAACATTTCTGGTATGTAAGGAAGTATAGGGATCGCGCATTTCAAGGGCCCTGCCCAAAACTACTAATGCACTCATCATCATCTTAAAACGCGCCTGCTCAAGATTAGCATAAGCAGTCATATCGCGGGTAATTCCCATGGTACCAATAATTTTTCCCTGACGATCATAAACCGGAATTTTAGTAGTAATTACCTGGTTCCACTCGCCATTAGAAAGCAGTGTCCTTTCAATTTTCCCAACAATCGGCTTGCCTGTGGTTAAAACAAAATTATCATCTTCAAACATCTGCTGTGCCTGCTGTTTTGGAAAAAAATCAAAATCTGTTTTCCCAACAACATCTTCCTGCTTCTTATTCATTCCATTAAGGTAATACTGGTTTACCCGCACAATCCTGTTTTTACTATCTTTAAAATAAATAGCATCGGGCATGTTATCAAGGGCACCCTGAAACATATCCCTTTCCATTGCAACGGCCTCTTCCATTTGCTTATGCAAAGAAACGTCTTCAATCAAGCCTTCCAAATATTCATTTCTATTTCCTCTATTTCCATTTTTCGCCAGGAAAGCGCTGATTGCCACCCATATCGGCTTATTATTTTTCTTCAACAGGCGGGTTTCAAGAAACTTCACACGTTTACTATTTTTAATACTGCTAAGAAATTTATTTCTTTCACCAATATCACAAAATAAATCCACAAACTTCTTTTTCATCAACTGTGCCCGAGAAGAATACCCGAGAATTTTTACTAAAGACGGATTAATAAATTCAAATCCTTCATTTTCTCCCAACCAATATTTGTAAAACCCTATCCCCAGATAATCAAAAGCCTCTGAGCTTAAATTAAATTTATCTTTCATTTCTCAAAATCACCCTTTCTGTTCCCGAAATACACCATTGCAAAGTTTCTCAAGTTCATTTTCTAATTCGCTTTTTAGGCTCTGATTAATAAACTCGTTCTCTTGCTTATCTTCTCTAAAATACCCTTGCACAGCCTGTTGCTTCTGCTTTATTGTAAGGGCCTTGTCTATTGAGAGCCTTCTTACAAAATTAACCCCTGAAAAAGCCTGATTACTAAAATTTGCCAGCAAATCCTGAAGCTCAACCTCAAAAAACATCATTAATTCTTCTGCCCTTGCATCAGTAAGCCCGCACCTTAAGCTTTTATCTTTACCAGAAAGAATTATTCTCTGTTGACGAATCAAACGCAGCAACAACACTCTTCTTTGTTTTAATATTTGCTTATACTCCGCTACTGCAGTTTTTCTTACAGCTGGAGCTATATTCTTAACGCTGATTATAAATTTTTTTAAAACCATTTTCTCGCTTTGAGAGAAATTACGAAAAGCTTTCTTTTGCTGTAAAAGCAAACTTTTCATTCTTGGGTTAGCTGCCTGCGCAGGCGGGACAAACAAAGTAGCTGTAAAAAATAAAATTAAAGCAAGAAAAATACTTCTTTTTAACATAATTTCCTCCCAAACAAAAACATTATACTCTAACCTGTCATTTTTTCAATGGTTTAATCCGAATTAATTTCGCTAATTAATTTAGAATTAATTTTATAAAATTACAAAGATATGTTTAGTAGGTAAAAACAGGGGCAGGTGCTTTAGAGCCAATTAAATACCATAAAGCTAGGAAGAAACGGTCATTGAGATTTTCTTACATAACAAAAAGCAATGCTACTTCGGTAAAACCGTATTCTTGGCTATCTCTAAGAACTCTTCAGCCAGCTTTATCAGTTTTTCGCATCCAGCCTGAGACCAACGGTTGTAATAATCGGCCTCTTCCCTCAAGGTTTTAGCCTGTTGGAAGCCTTCCAGGATATATACAGGGATAATCTTTGTATCGACATATAGAATCTTGATAGCAGCAACTAAGCAATAATGACTGTGCTCTCTGAGGCTTCTGGCATACAGTAATGCCCTTGCGCTATGAAACATCGAATAATAAATCTGGATAGTCGCCCATTTATAGTCAGCTTCGCTGTGGGTTTTATGGGCACGAACTAAATCTGATTCTGATGCTTCAATTTCCTTTCCAGAAAGCGCAGGCCCACGTGAAAATACCTTAATCTTACCTCTTTTTAAACAATCATCATATTCTATGGTCATTACTTCTCCTCCCAAAGCACAATACCCCGCTCAACCTCCTGCATAAAGACTTTCTCGCTTTCCTTAAAGCTAACCAGCTCAACTGCAGTCTTAACCACAGACTGAATCTTCTGCTTACTTTTTATAGAAGAAATTGCCTCTTTTGTCGCCTCAGGATCCCTGGAAAGTATAAACAGGTCAATATCGCTTGAAGGATCATTTTCACCTCGGCTATAGCTGCCATAAAGTATGATTTTACGCGAAGAAGGCTTTAACTTCAACACCAGAGGACGTAGCGCCAATACGCTTTTTAATATCTTAAACTGCTTTATGGCATAGTCGTCGTGAATAATACTGTAAAAGATAAGCCTTCCTCTTCTTTGCTCAGAGACCAGCTTTTGACGCACCAGCTCCTTTAAAGCAAAGTATGCCCCTGCTCGGCTGGTTAAAGAAGCTTTTTGTATTTCGCTGTTTAAAAATTCTTTTCCTGGATTCTCCGCAAGGCATGAGAGCACCTTAAGAGAATTAGTTGCTCCGAATATATCTATGGTTTTGTGTTTCATCCTCAGCATGATTTACTCCTGTTTAATGTATTAGACAATCGTTTATTATATTAAACGATTGGAAAAAGTCAACTTTTTTGTTCTGCATTATTTAATTCAATACAGCGCTCTTCTTCTATACTGAATTACTGCATCTATATTTGCTCTCGTCGTATCATCCATAGGCATCATCAATACTTTCTCTCCATAAAAAACAGATTTTTCCAAAGCCTCTTTCGCCTCGCTCCATTTTCTAGCCGCTTTATATGTCATTGCAGCTTCAAAGTATCTATCTGATTTCTTCATGTCATCTAAATATCCAAGCTGTTGCTCTTTTTTTATTAAATCTTGAGCTCGGCCTATTTCACTCATTCTATTCTTGTATTGCTCTAAGCTTTTTTGTTGGATTTCTTTATCTTTTTCATATCCACCGGTAACTTTTTTATAAATAAATTTATCCTTATATTTAAATTTAACATAATCTTTACCGATTTCTATTATCTCCGAATCATCAATTTTACTACCTACTTCAACTACCGCCCCATCAACTACTGCATACGACTTACCTTCTTCTTCATAAAAGATACCACTGACTTCTAAATTAGACTGAGCTAAACTAACTCTCAAGAAAATAAAAACCATCAGCGCTATACAAACAACTATTAATTGTTTTTTATTCACTTTAAACTCCTTCCTATTAATAAACTGACTATCTTAAATTTAAATAAAAAAAACGGAACCACCCACCCTTATTCCTTTATTTGTCAC
>JACROS010000090.1:7277-19508 GCA_016214325.1 Candidatus Omnitrophota bacterium
AAACTGGTAAATCAGTTCTCTTAATCTTTAATTTTGAGCGTAAATCATTTCTCAATTCATTAAGAATTGGATCTAAGTCTGCATTCAAGCTATTCTTAAAATATATTATCATTCCGAATTAATCCTTACTTTAATAAAACGCGGCCAATAAATGCGGGCATCGCTTGATAGCTTATCCATATCAACTGAATTACAAACATAACTAATAATTAAATCGTCCTTTTTTAAAGCCAACTCAGGGTGAGCCTTGGCTGCATAACAAAAATAGTCCTTATCCCAGGCATACTCAGGACAATCATAAACAATCTCTTCCTGGCTCCACGGGCCAAACGGAGTTAACGATGTCCTGGCAAGAATATTTTTAGACAAACTGTTCTCGGTGTAAATACAAACATATTCCTTTAATTTACGATAATACTGAACAGAATACTCCGTAGCAACCCCGTCAAAAACTTTTGTGGCCATACTTAAATCTGCAACCCACTCCCCTTGGCTAAAAAACCTCCAATAACTAAAATCTGTAATTCTATCAACAGGAGCTCTTGCAATAATCATGCTTCTTCCGCCAGTACCCTTGGACCAATCTTCACTGCATCCATAAATATAAATAAAACCGTCTTCTTTTAAAACAGAGGAACCAAAAAATAAGTTTCCTTGATTAGAAAACTTTCCAAAAGGAATCTTTCTCTGATTAATAATCCACTCATAAGGGCTGTCAAATGGATTGTCAACCTCAGCAATAGTTGTACCGATTAATTTAAAACCAAGGCTGTCCTTCTCCAGGCTTTTATCTATCTGCATCAAAAAAATAAAAAGCTTGCTATTGCTTAAAATTCCGGCAAACGGCCAAAACCAACCCACACCATCGCGAGGTTTAATAAATGCTGCTGCTTTTCCAGAAGAATCTTTGTTCCAGAAAAATTCAACTTTAGCCTTTTTAGGATTCTTGCCGCGTAAAATAACCACTGAATTATTAATAATTGCAGTAATTTCCCGCTTTCCGGATTTTACTTCTCCAATACATGTATCGCCAAAAAACCAGAGCGCAGTATCAGGGCTAAGTGAAACAGAATACGCCCCATCGCCTCCAATCCAACCTGAATCATTATGAAAAATATTATCATACTCAGGCAATGCCTCGTCAGATACAACAGACGCAAAAATGGCTGCCGGAAAAAAAATAAAAAGTAATGCAAGAATTAGAAATCTCATTTTTGGAAAGTTTACCCCATACTTTTACGAAACTTTAGAGTACTCAGAACTACAACGAATATACCTATAGCCACAAGCGGCAAAAGCTGGGTCCAAAGGATGTCCAGGCCCACTCCTTTTAGAAATATGCTCCTAATCACCACCATAAAATAACGCAAAGGATTCAGGAAAGTAAACCACTGAATAATCTGAGGCATATTAATTATCGGATAGGCAAAGCCAGAAAGCAGGACTGTTGGCTGGTAAAAAAGAAAAACAGACATCATTGCTTCCTGCTGAGTAGAAGATATTGTAGAAATAAACAACCCAATCCCCAGGGTTGTAAATAAATATATGCACGTGGAAAAAAGCAGCAACAGAAGATTGCCTCTTAACGGCACCTCAAACCACAACACACCTAAAATAGTAATTAAGGTAATCTGCACAAGAGCAATCGCCCCAAAAGGCAAGAGCTTGCCCACAATTAATTCAATCGGCTTTAGCGGGCTAACAGTCAACTGTTCCATTGTGCCAATTTCCTTTTCTTTAACAATGGCCATGGCCGTCAATAAAAGAGACATCATTGTTACAATAGTAGCAATTACTCCCGGCAAATAATAATTTCGCGAAACAAGATTACCATTAAACCAGGCGCGATCCTCGAGACCAACGCTGGGCAATGAACCTATCTTACCTACTGAGTCTGCCTCTTCTTTAAGAAGATCATACTGATATTTACTAATTATTGAATTTGCATACCCCATAATCACCATGGCTGTATTTGAATCTGTGCCGTCATAAGCCAGCTGGATATCAGCGCTTTTTCCTGCCTTAAGATTACGCCCAAATCCACGATCAATACGAATAACTACGCTTGAGAGGCCTTTGTCTAAAACTAAATTCTGCTCTTTATCGTTATAAATATACCTTTCTGGCACAAAATATTTAGAATAAGTAAACTTACGCAAAAGCTCCCTGCTTTCCTTGGTATTATCGCGGTCATAGATTGCAGTAGGGATATAGGTGATATCTTTATTAGCGGCATAACCGAAAAGAATTATCTGAATAAGCGGAGTAATAAAAATAACCGTTTTCATCCGCGGGTCGCGGAAAATCTGTTTAAATTCCTTGATTAAAATAGCTTTGATTCTTTCAAACATTATTTTAGGCCACCTTCTTCTTAAACTTTTTTATGGCAATACCTAACATCACAAAAGCAAATAAAAATAAAAATAGCGCTTCATCCCACATCACATCAATATGAGTGCCTTTTAAAAACAAATCTCTTAAAATAATAATATAATATTTGGCAGGAACCAGATATGTCAATGCCTGAACCGCTTTGGGCATATTAAAAATCGGATAAATAAACCCTGACAAAAGCAATGTAGGGATAAGTGTAGTAAGGCTGGCGAGCTGACTGGCCATCAATTGAGTGCGGGCAACAACAGAAATCAAAATTCCCTGTGATAGAGCTCCAGTCAAAAAAAGTGAGCTTAGAACAATAAGCACTATATAACTGCCCCTAAAAGGCACACCAAACAAAAATTGCCCCATCAATACACCAATCATTAAGTCAAAGAAACCAATAGCGAAATACGGAATAAATTTACCAATAATCAATTCCGGCGCCTTTACCGGAGTAGAAATCAACTGTTCCATCGTTCCTCTTTCCCATTCCTTGGCAATACAAATAGAGGTAACCAGTGCCGCTATAATCATAATAATCATAGCAATAACACCAGGAACAATAAACCAAGTGCTAGTAAGCCCCATGTTGTACCAGACTCTTGAGCGAGCATTTACAGTTTTAGGTGGATTCAGCCCTGCTTGAGCAAAAGATTTAACCACAAGTTCAACATTATATTTCGAAACCACTGCGCGCACATAGCCAATAGCAATAGTAGCTGTATTAGCATCGCTTCCGTCGGCAATTAACTGCAAAGGAGCAGGATTGCCTGACTCAATATATTGTGAAAAATTCTTAGGAATAACTAAAGCTAGAAGTATTTTCCCGCTATTAATCTTATGTTCAATATCACGGTAATTATCAGTATAACCGACAATCTTGAAATATTTTGAATTCTTAAAATTAAGCAAAAAGTCACGGGTCAGCTTTGATGACTGATCCTGATTCCAAACAATCGTGCGCACATGGTCAATATCCAAAGATAAACCATAACCAAAAATAATTAACAAAAATATCGGAATCCCCAGCGCCATTGTCAGCGAACGCGGATCACGCCTGATTTGAATAAATTCCTTCCAGGCTACTGCTTTAATTCTTCTTAGGCTCTGTATGATCATAATTCTCTATTGCTGAAACAAAAACATCCTCCAAAGAAGGAAGAATCTTATTAATTCCAAACTCCCCTGCTCCACTACTAGTAAGAAATTCTTTTATAGCGGGGACCGCTTTTAGGCTGTCATAAACAACCACATGAATCGTTGCCCCAAAAAGCGCTGCCTCCTTAACACCGTCAACTCTGCTGATTCTCTCCAGCCAATCCTGAGAATTTGAAACTATGATTTCAAGCACTTCGTTTTTCATAGAAGTCTTCATCTCTTGAGGTGTGCCTGCAGCAATAATTGTGCCCCGATAAATTAAAACCATACGATTACAATTTTCTGCCTCATCCATATAATGCGTAGTAACAAACACTGTTACTCCGCGGCTTGCCAGCTCTTTAATTACCTCCCAGAAATTAGCCCGGGTTATCGGGTCAACCCCTGAAGTTGGTTCATCAAGAAATATTATATTTGGTTTATGTAAAAGCGCACACCCTAAAGCTAAACGCTGTTTCCAGCCTCCGGCAAGAGTAGCAGTGAGCCGAGATTCCATTCCCTCTAAACCAGCCGTGCGTATAGCCGCCTGAAAACGATCTTTCTTTTCCTTAGCAGGAATTTTATATATTCCACAATAAAAATTAATATTTTCCTCTACCGTAAGATCATTATAAAGAGAAAACTTTTGCGACATATAACCTATATGCTCTTTAATTTTATATTGTTGTTTGATAATATCATACCCTCCTACCTGTCCATTTCCTGAGGTAGGAGGAATAATTCCGCAAAGCATTCTAATTGTAGTAGACTTTCCCGCTCCATTCGGCCCCAAGAAACCAAAAATCTCGCCCTGTTTAACTTCAAAATTTATTTTGTTAACGGCAACAAACTGGCCAAATTTCTTCTCTAACCCTTGCACGCTAACAGCAATATTATCTAGACTCATATTCCTTAATTATGGTAATAAAAGCTTGTTCTAAAGTTTTAGCATTATATTCTTTTTTAATCTTCTCGGGAGATTCACAGCGTAAAAGTTTTCCTTTATGCATTAACCCTACTCTGCGGCAACGCTCAGCTTCGTCCAAATAACAAGTAGAACAAAAAATAGTCACCCTTTCTTTCAATAAATCATAAAGAATCTTCCAGAAATCCCTTCTTGAGACAGGGTCAACACCATTGGTTGGCTCATCAAGAAATAAAACTTTTGGAGTATGAATAAGAGCACAGGCAAGGCCAAGTTTCTGTTTCATACCGCCGGAAAGCTTGCCTGCAAATCGCTCCTTAAAAGGCAGCAATCCAGAAAAACCAAGCAAGCGCTCAATAGATTCATGGCGCTTCTCCTTGGCTACTCCATATACATCTGCATAAAAATTTATATTCTCTAACACAGTCAATTCTTCATAAAGCCCAAAGCGCTGCGACATATACGCAATATTCTCTTTAAGTGGCTCAGCCTCTTTTACAGTATGCTTATCATAAACCCAGGCCTGTCCGGATGTTGGTTCAAGAATTCCGGTTAAGAGGCGCATAGTAGTAGTCTTTCCGGCTCCATCCGGGCCGACAAGCCCAAAAATTTCACCTTCTTCTACTTGCAAATTTAAGTCATCAACAGCAATTAAATCTGCAAATTTACGGGTAAGTTTTTCTGTTTTTATAGTGATCATTCAACGACGATATATGCATCTGCAGGCATACCGGGTTTTAAATCAAGGCTGGAATTGTCTACTCTAACTTTTATACGATAAACTAATTTTACCCGCTCTACATCAGTCTGAATCTGTTTTGGGGTAAATTCTGCCTGGCTGGAAATAAAAGAAATCCATCCGTTATAAATTTTATTTGGATAAGTGTCTGTTTTTACATCGGCTTTTTGATTTAGCTTAACCCGCCCCAAATCTGTTTCATTTATATAAGCAGTAACCCAGATATTATTTAAATCTATAGCTGTAAAAACAGGTGTGCCCACCTGCACCACTTCACCAGCAAGAGAACTCTTTACCAAAACATAACCATCTAAAGGAGAGGCCAATTCAGCAAAGCCTAGACGGGTTTGAGCAAGATCCAAAGAAGCCTGCAATTTGTCAACATCTGCTTTAGTAGAATCAAAGGTAGTTTTTGCATCATCTCTTTTTTGCACAGAAATTGCACCTGCCTTTAAAAGATTCTCTGCTCTTTCATAATCTATCTTAGCAAGCTCATGATCATATTGTGCAGCTTTTAATTCTCCGTCGGCATTATCCCTGATTTTAATCAACTCATCTGTTTTAAGCCGCGCTACAATATCACCTTTCTTAATTACCTGGCCCTCATCTGTCAATAACTCCAAAATCTGTCCCTCATAACGAAAGGAAATCCTCACATCATCTCCTTCAATATTCCCAGAAACCTTAATCATTTTCTTTGCGTGAAGATCTTTTTCATAGCGGGCAAAGAAAAAACCTGCTGTACCTGCAGCAATAATTAATAATACAATAATAAATAATTTACCTCTTTTCTTCATTTTTTGCCTCCTGTATAAAACTAATTCCGATTGTGCGGTCAAGAAAAGCTTTTGCCAAAAGATAATCATATATCCCTTGGGCCAGGTTTTGCTCAACTTGCGCCAAAGAAACCTGAGCATCTAAAACATCAAGATTTGTATTTACTCCGTTGTCATAACCAACATTTGCAATTCTTAAAGCTTCTTTGGCTTCTTCTACATTGTCTTTCTGAGAATCAATAATCGTCTGAGCCTCTTTTAAATCAAGACAAGCCTGACGAATATTAACGGCAATCTGGTCAATTAAATTTGCCTTATCCAGATTTGCCTGCGTGTAGCGCGCTTTTGCCTCATCAACCTTAGCCTTAGAAGAAAAACCATCAAAAATCGGCACACTCATTGCAATTCCAGCATTCCAGTTATTATGCTTTGAATTAAACATATTGTTCCAATTATTAGAACGATAAAAATAATTTAAATCCGCAGTCAGCTGAGGGCGATATCCTGCCTTGGCAATGTTAATCGCCCATTTATTGATATCAATACCCAAAGATTTAACAGTCATTTCAGGAGCAGTTAAATACGCCTGCCTTAAAAAATCATCTTCTTTAATTTCAATTAAACTGTAAACAAGCTTATCTTTTGCTTTTGTCTCGGCCTGAATTTTTATACCCAATTGCTTATTTAAATCAGCCATCACAAGCCTAATATCATTAACTGCGCTAATAAGCTGAGGCATCAACTTTGAAACCTGAACACTTGATTGCAACACGTCAAATTTTGAAGATGTGCCCTGTCCAAATTTTGTCTTTACATCTTCATAGTGCGTTTTTGCCTGCCCAACTAAATCCTGGGCAATACGCTGAGTTTCATAAGCAAGCAATAGCCCATAATAAAGCCGCTTTGTCTCAAACTCCACATCCAGCTTTTTTACACGAAGCGTCTGATTACTTGCCTCAAAATTAAGCTGAGCCTGACGAAAACCTGCAATATTTGCCCCGCCGTCATAAATAGTCTGAGTTACTCCAATTCCTAAAAGATTATCATTTTTGTATCCGGCAAAAAGGCCCATATCTTTTTTTGTCCCCTGTACCACAACCGGACTCACTGCTTCATTATGAGTATAGCTATAATTAGCATCCACATTTGGAAGAAATTGGCTTCGGGCACTCATTATGCCAGCCTTAGCAAAAGAAATATCCTGCTCGCTTATCTGAATATCTTTATTGTTTTTAAAAGCAATGCCAATAGCATCTTGGAGGGTTAAAGAAAATTCCTCATTACTGGTAAGTTCACTACAAAAAATATCAGGCAGGATTATTGCTGTAAATAGCAGAAATACCAAGAGAATTTTTCTCATATTTATATCATTTCTACCATCTCCAGCTAAAAAATCAAGAAAAAACAATTTTATTTTAAACGAATTACCCTAACTACATATTCGTTCCCAAAAACCTTGAGCACTTCTACATTATATCCAATGGCAATGCGTTTTAAATCCTCAACTGATGACCTGCTCAAAACACAAAAGGTAACTGCCTGAGTCTCAAGAAATTTCCTTGTATGCTCTTCTGAATCTAAAACAGGCACCGGATGCGGGCTGTAAAGAGAACTCCCTCCTATACTAAACATAGCCACATCCTTATCAGTATAAAAACGAACTCCACGCATAAACGACTTTGAACAAATAATCCTTCCCTCAACTTTGTAATTATCCATAAGAAACTTGCAAGGATTCTTGCTGGAAACAAAATTCTCGTAATTATTATGGAAGAAAAATACAAAAAATATCAAGAGCGGAACCTGCACGCTTATTAAATAAAAGTTCAGCCAGTATTTCTTCTTAATAATTGAAAACAGCATCACAAGCAATATCACAGAATATAAAATAATAAAGTTATAAAACGGCACTTTAGAAGTAATATACTCAGGATATTTATTTGCAGCAAATAACAATCCCGCCGGAAACAAAGCAAGCACTACCCACATAATCCATGAAACAATCTTTATTGCTTTTGCCTTTCCAGAGTCAATAACGTTACAGAAAAAATCTCCTGATATAACAGCCAGCGCCGGGAAAAGCGGAAAGATGTAACTCACCAGCTTTGAATGGGCAAACTGAAAAGTTACAAAAACAGCAGTTATCCAGCAGGCTAAAAACAAATATATCGGATTTCGTTTATTTGTAAGAACCTGTTTTGTAAAATAAAAAAATGAAATTACCACGTAAATGCTCCACGGAAACATACAGGCAATCATAGAAAAAGGATAAAAATACCAAGTATCATTCGCCGGATGCTCTGCCTCAAAGAACCTGCGGATATGGACATTATAAAAGAACTCATTGTTAAAACTTGAGCCATATTTATAAATCATAAACAAATACCACGGAGCAGAAACCAAAATAAAAATAAGCAGTCCCCATAAAAAATATTTATCAAGTAAAAACTTCAGGTCCTTTTTAATCGCCAAAAACGCCACTACAGCCATAATCACTATTGTAAAACCAAGCGGCCCCTTTGCCAAGACTGCTAAAGCTGCAAACAAGAAAAATAAAATTATCCCTCTAGCCTTAAGTTCTTGCCTAATGTAACCAATAAAGAATGAGGTTAAAGACAGCAAGATTAATACTGTAAAAACCAAATCAATAAATACTGTTCGAGCTAATCCTACATACAAACCAGAGGAAATAAGCACCAATGCGCATGCGAATGCCTTTTTTTTATCTTTAAACCCATAAAGCACCAAAAGATACACGCCAATTGCTCCAAATATGCCAAATAACGCCGCCGGAAAACGCGCAACAAAAGGCAATGCCCCAAAAACCATAAACCCAATACGCAGAAGCCAATAAAAAAGTACCGGCTTTTCAAACTGGGGCTGGCCAAATAAAAAAGGCGTCATCCAGCTTTTCTGCTGAATCATCTCCCGGGCAGTCTGTGAATAAAAAACCTCATCAGGATTAGTCAGGCTTAAAAAACTATTACCCATAATTAAGAAAATATACGATACAACTATCAAAATAAGAATTTGTTTAAAATCAATTTTTATTTCAGATTGCACTTAAACCTCCATTGGTTTCTATTCTTTCTTCTTAAGCTCTTCTTCAAGCTTGTCTATTTTCTTTTTTAACTCAATCATCTTCATCTCTCTTCCAATAGCAGCTTTCTGGAATATTTCTAACTCGCGCATTTTCTTGGCCAATTCCCCTTCTGCTTTCTTATTCGCTGTTACATCCAGAAATGTACCTGTCCATGTAATACTTCCATCTTCAGCATCCAGCATAGGAACAGAGCTGCCATGCAACCACTTATCTTCTCCGCTTTGCAATTTTATGCGAAACTTGCAATCCCACGGCTGCATAGTGCGAGCAGAAAGAGCAATTGATTCTTTTACAAGCTCTGCGTCATCCGGAATAATCATATTCCATGCAAGAGAAAAATCTTTCTTCATTTCAGAAACAGTCAAGCCAAAAACCGTTTTTGTTCCTGCGCTTAAGAAAACGAAACTCTGACTCCCGTCTTTTGTCAACTTAAACTGATAAACTACTCCCGGAACATTATCAGTTACAAACTGAAGGCTTTTTTTCTGTTCTTTTAATAATTCCTGAGTACGCTTTATTTTAGTAATATCCACATTGATCTCTGCTACCAACCACTCTCCAGATTCATTCTGAAAAGGAATTGTAGTAACCTGAATTGGGCGATACCCTTCTTTTGGAAGAATTTCCTCAGTTACTACAGGCTGCTTAGTTAAAAAAGCCTGTTTCAAGGTACAACCCGGGCAAACACTATTACGCCCAGAAAAATATTCAAAACACTTTTTACCTTTATAATCTCCATATGCCCTGGCCCATGCCGGATCAATATAAATTATGTTAAAATTAGAATCAATTATATCTATTCCGGTCTTGGTAACTCCAAGAATAAACTCAATCCTTTTTAACAATTCTTTTAACTCTTTTAATTCTTCTAAATTATCCATCTCGGCCTCCAAGATTTAATACATTTATAATTCTAATATATCTTTCTTTCAGGCAAAACATTCCAGCCAGAAAACAACTGCCTGCATTCCTTTAATAATTTGCTTTTTGCAAGTTTAACTTTGCTCTTGCCTAATAACTTTAACATAGCTGATGAAATCTTTAGTTCATTAAAGCCAATGCGCTGAGCATCTTGAATAGTAGTCCCAAAAACAATTGTATCTATCCGCGCCCAATGAATCGCGCTAAAACACATCGGGCATGGCTCTGTAGTTGAATATATTATACATCCCGTAAGATCAAAACTCTTAATCTTTTTGGAAGCAATCCTAATAGCATTTATCTCGGCATGGCAAGTAGCATCATTTTTTAAAACAGTGTTGTGCGCCAAAGCAATTACTTTATCGTCTTTTACAATACAAGCCCCAAACGGCCCGCCATGCATTGACTTCAAGTTTTTCTTGGCCTCGGAGATAGCCAATTCCATATATTTATCTTCAAACTTTATTTTCATTTTTCCTGCTTGTTTGTCCGGCGCAAAGCTTTTATCATACGATCATAAGCCTCCTGCTGTGTTTTGCCTTCAGTCAAATGGTCAAAACACACTGCCGCGAAACCATTACGATTTTTAATCTTAAAGATATCCACTTTTAAATGCCCAATTTTGGTTTCCATGCGTTAGCTCCTTTTAGAAATAATAGAAAGCATTTTACGATGAATTTTTGCATTTGATGCAACAATAAAATATTTCTTTGTAAGCGGCACTGCTTCTTCTGAGCTTCCCGTAACCATACCCCCTGCTTCCTCAACAATTAATTTTCCAGCAGCAAAATCCCACGGACTCAATTCAAACTCCCAGAATCCAGCTGCCCTGCCGCAAGCCACATAACATAAATCAAGCGCCGCAGCTCCAAGCCTACGCACATCCAACACATGCTGGTAAAGAAAATCTTTTATGGTATCTAAAGTTTGTTCCATTTTTTTTCCGCGGTCATAATAAATACCGGTAATTAGCAGCGATTCTTTTAATTCAGAGGCAGAATTAACGCTGATACGCTTTCCGTTAAGAAAAGCCCCCCGGTGTTTTTGAGCGTAGAATAATTCATTTCTAGTCATATCATAAACCGCTCCGGCAATTATCTCATTTTTAAACTTAAGCGCCACTGAAGCGCAAAAAATCGGCATGCTACTTGCAAAATTATTTGTGCCGTCCAAGGGGTCAATGATCCATGTGTATTCTGAATCGGTTTTTCTGTAGCGGAATTCTTCGGCAAGAAAATTATGCTGAGGATAATATTTCTTAATTAATGAAACTACTGCTTTTTCGGCTTCAGTATCAGCGATAGTCAAAAGATCAAAAGTCGATGATTTGGTCTTAACACTAGGATTATTACAAAAATACTTTTTGTGAACTTTTCCTGCTCTAAGAGCAGCAAGTTTAGCTAATTCCAAATAGCTGATCATTTATTTAAATTGGCCGTTATATAAACATACTTTAATGGCCCTTGTCCAACATTTTTAACATTATGTGTAGTCTTGACTGGAACGTAAAGAAAAGTGCTTTCTTTTAAAATAACTTTCTTTTTGCCATAATAAAAATGGGCGCGCCCCTCTAAAACAATCACAATCTCTTCTTTGGTTCCAGTAGAATGCTCTCCCACAAACTCACCGGGTCTTAAAACCACAAAACCTGAGCGCAAGCCCTGTTTTTTCTTAGAATCTCCTAAAAGACGCTTAAACCTGTTATTCCCTTTTAATAATTTCACAACTGGTTTTGTCATTTTCTTAAACTCTCCAACCATTGGTTAAGCGCTTCCACAAACTTTGCATAATTAATCCTGTCAGCATCACTCCAAAGAGCTCTCTTGGCCTTGGCAAACTTTATTCTCTCTTCTAAAGAATTATGAACAATTTCTTCTGCGGGATTTACTGCATTTAAAGTATCCGCAAACCCATCCCAATTAAGATTAACCGGAAAGCTGTATTTTTTTAAGGCGATATCCCAAGTAGCATCAACTAAAACCCATTTTTCATTAATAAAAACTTTGCAAGCAACATGATAACCACGAGGCAACCCCTGTACAAACTGCTTCAGCTGCGTATTGTAACTAATTTTTTGTTTATCCCAATTAAAACCAAAGGTAGCGTACTTTACAGGAATACCTAACTTTCCGAACAAAAACCCAAGGAGATAATGTTTAGGTGAACAGGAGCCTTTGTTATTTTCTAATATTGACGAGGCCCATTCCAACGGGTTATCCATTTGAGGAACCAAATAATAAGGAATATCGCG
>JACROS010000090.1:19555-21910 GCA_016214325.1 Candidatus Omnitrophota bacterium
CCTAAGGCCTTTTATGCATGTATCAAATTTATCCAAAATAAGTTTTTCCATATCAGAGCCCGTGGTTTGACTTACGATAGAAAATAAACACTAAAGGCGACATAGCTAAAACTAATAAACCAATAAGCACATTCCAAAATGTCACAATTAAAGCTAAAACACAGATAGTTATCAAAAATAAACCTGCTTCACGATGAGAACTAACCGCTTCTTTGCTTACTTCCGCATCCAATAAGTGATGCTTGTTTGAAGCGTATAACCAGTGTATATATAATATCAGGCTAGATAAAAGAATATTTAATTCAAACAAAAAAACAACAACAGCCAAATGCCCGTGATTACCCATAAGAAGCGCAGTAAAAGGCAAAATACAAATTACCATAAACCAAGAAATATTTATAAAAACCAACACAGCATCAGCGTGTTTAATAAAATGAAATTGCCAATGATGCTCCAGCCAAAAAACGCCCAAAACAAGAAAAGTTAAAATATAAACTCCAAAATCTTCCTTAAGGGCAATAAAGAATTTTACAAGGTCATTTTGGCTCAATGAGCCAGAAAGATTAAAAACCTCGCTTAAACCAACCAAAAGAACAGTCATAATGATCGCAAATATCCCGTCAGTTAACGCCTCAAGCCTTGAAGTCTTAAATTTCATACACGCTCCTTAATTATTATTTGAATTATTACTTGGCTAATTATATTTTAATCAAAACGATTATGCAAGAGGTTATACAAACTCCATTTAAGAATTTAATTCATCAATAATTCGCGCCATAATAAAATCATTATCTGTTAATCCGCCGGAAGCGTGCGTGGTCAAAGTAACTTTTAATTTATTATAAATTATCGTCATTACAGGATGATGCCCCTGTTCTTCGGCAATAACCGAGACCAGATCCAAAAAGTATTTGCACTCAACAAAATCATTAAATTTAAACTCTTTAACCAGTTTCTTATCCTCTACCAATTCCCAGCCATGATGCTTTGCCAACAACTTTTCGACACTTTCTTTGGATAGTGCCTTCACACTACCTTCACAAGGCTTGCATTTAGAGGCCAGTTCTTCCTGAACCAACAATGCAGGATTTTTTATAACCTCTGCTAAATTCCCTAATATCTCCTCGTAATTCAATGGCGATGCCA
The DNA here is from genome assembly GCA_016214325.1 of Candidatus Omnitrophota bacterium. Lineage (GTDB taxonomy): Bacteria > Omnitrophota > Gorgyraeia > Gygaellales > Profunditerraquicolaceae > JACROS01. Next base: position 20,702 of record JACROS010000090.1, read on the forward strand.
ACTCCTCAGCTATCTGGATATAACGCAAAATATTATTTTTATCCACAATAAGCGCAGCCCGAGCTAAAAGATTTAATTCCTTAATTAATAACCCAAAGTTAACGCCAAAAGAAGTAGTTTTATAGTCAGATAATACGCTCACATTTTTTATTTCAAAGGTTTCGCAAAATCGTTTCTGAGCAAATGGCAAATCTTTACTTATCCCGATAACTACAACATCACCAGACAATCCTGTTGCTCTTTTGTTAAATTCTTTGACCTGCAAATCACAAACCGGAGTGTCTAAGGATGGAAACGAATTAATTACCTTAATCTTGTCCTTAAAATCACTAAGTTTATATTCCTTTAGATCCTGAGAAACAACCTTAAAATCAGGCGCTGGCATCTCAACTTTTAAAACTCTGCCAACAAGCGTTAAAGGACTTCCCTTAAAAGAAATTTTCCTAATCATATCCACCTCCTACGCTCACATCGATTCTTGCAATAGGCTTTTTATTGCCACATCTGGGCCCCGAGGATCTTTCCCTCTTTTCAGGGCAAAACGTTCATCAAAAGCAAGAGCCTCTTTCTTATATAATACCCCCAACGCAATAGGAGCATCTTTATCATAATCCCACTCTCTTATTTTATTTAAAGCCTGGGTGCGGTCACCGGAATCATGGTCCTTTAATTCATATACATGCTTATCATAATACTCATACATATTAAAATATGTAACACATACTTGTAAAACATCTACCAAAGAAAAACCTTTGTGCAAAATTGCCTCTTTAATAATTTTCTTTAAAAGCTCTGACCCGTGCGATGTCCCGCGCGCAAGATATGTTGCACCGCTTGCCAATAAAACCTCAAGCGGATTTATCGGAGGCTCAAGCGTTCCCCGAGGCGTTGACCTGCCGCGAAACCCCAATGGAGATGTAGGAGTATACTGCCCAGTAGTGAGGCCATACACTCGGTTATTATGAATAATCATTGTGATGTCAATATTCCGCTTAGCAGCAAAAACCAGATGCTCAATTCCTTCTCCATAGGCATCGCCGTCTCCGGCAAAACCGATTACTTTTAACTTTGTATCCGCCAACTTTATCCCCTCAGCCGCCGGCACCACTCTCCCGTGAATAGAATAAAAACTATTCACATTTATATAATCAACTATCTTTGCATGACAGCCAATTCCGGAAACCAAAACCACATTCTCTAAAGCAAGTC
>JACROS010000092.1 GCA_016214325.1 Candidatus Omnitrophota bacterium
ATCTTTCAGTAAGCCCCTCTTCTATCTTAACTGAAATAGTTTTTGGAGTTAGCTCTAATCGACGCAAAATATAACGCTTTAAGGAGAAGCTAGACTTGTTAAACATCTTTCTTAGCAAAGATTTGGCATCATTATTACCCAAGCCCTTAACCAAATGATGTATTTCTAAATAGGCAGTTATTTCATAGATTATCCTTACTAAACTAAGTTCTGAATCAAGCTGTGATTGCAAAGCTCTGTCAAGGCTTTCCCGGGCAATTTCTGCATTTTCTTCATCCAATTCTTTAAATGCAAACCCGGCCCTATTTAAAACCTGCAAATCATTATTAAAATCATAGGCCCACAAACGCTCGATGGGCTTGCACATTTCTCTAATGCCATCAAATCTGCAATCTTTGGGTAAAAGCACATTAAGAAACATAATTAAATTTGTAATTGAATTACCTAAATCATGCACATTTGCCCTTAAGATCCCATGTAAGTGCTCGATCTTACCAATAAGAAACCGCTTATTTAAAACCTCGGTTACTTGTTTTAGCTGTTCAGGAGTATTCACCCCGATAATTTCATCAGCATCGTCAACTTTAACCAAGCGCACTGGACGGTTTAATTGAATCAACAAATCAATCAATGATGTAAAACGTAACCTATAATCGCAAGAGGCAGATAATAATTCTTGAAAGACAACCTTGCTTAAAACACAAACACCGCCATTAAACAATTTAATTCCTTTTACCTTTTGGGCAGGAAATTCAAGCTTACCTTTAATTACCGGCGTCTTATCCTTCTTAGCTAACGCATAATCACTAGACTCAATAATACCTGCGGCATACCCGCGCTTATCTACAGGAATCACACCATAGGTTTCTGCTGGGACAGAATCTCTTTCCTTGGGCATTTTCGCAACCACAAGAGTTGCCTCTGCAGAACAACGGTCTTGCACTTTAAGATGATGCCCTAATTGAATTTTAATAAGCCTCAAGATAGTTTCCGGCCTAATACCCGGAACATCAGCAGGCATAATTACAATATGATTCACTCCCTGCATATGAGCTAGAATAACATTTTTAGCCTTTGCCAAAGCTTCAGTAGTTTCTTCGCCGACAGACCTATGAAATCTGACATTCAAATCAGGATAACTATTCTTAATGAAGTTTCTGATGTAATCTTCTGCGTGCCCTGTTAAAACTAAAATTGGAATCTGCTGATGAGCGCCCTTAATCATCCTTAAAGCATCAAGCGTATAGGCTATCATCGGCTTTCTGCTATCGTCTACTGTAATGCCAAACCCAAGTTTAGTTTGTAAACCCTCAGCATCTAATTGCGGTTGCATCCTGCTTGATTTTCCTCCGGCTAAAAGCACAATACCGACATCTTTAATTACCCCGTGTTCATCAGTAGCAGAATCACCAGCAAATAACTTTGTCATTGATGCAAATTCCACACCGTCTTTCACAGACGAGCTAGCGGTTCTTACTACCGCGCCGATAGATTCAGACACACCCTGCTGAGCCAAAATAGAAAGAAAAACTTTCCTGTCATATTTATCTACAAAGTTCTTAACAACCCCGTTTTTTATAGACATCTTGCTAGCTTTAGAAATAATGGCCATCTGAATAAGAGCAACAATTGTCATTGAATTAACGGCAAAAATACTAGCAGGAAATTTATAATACCTTCCAAATTCAGAACAGCTTTCAATTACGCCTAATGCCCTATTTTTATAAACTACTGGGCCACCACTAAAACCCTCTTTAACATTATTATTTAAAACAAGATACTCTGTATTAAATAATGATTTTAGCAATCTCTCTTCAAATACCTTGCCGCTTGCTATAACTCTCATCCTATTTATACATCCAAATGCCAAGTTTATCTTTCCCCTGGATTCTTTTAAAGTCAATTCATTCGCCAAGGGGAGCACGGTAAGTACGCCTCGAGAAATATTATTCTTATCAAGACGTAAAATAACAAGATCAGGATTACAGCTTTCAATAACAATACTAGCTTTTGTTTCAAGAACATGTTTCTTTGATAATGCTATTATTGTTGCCAAATTTCTCCTATCATCTAACGGACGATTTGAATCAATTACATGACGACAGGTTAAAATATAATAAAATTTACCGCTCTCATGGAAGACAAATCCTGAACCTCCACTCCCTCTTGCATATATTGACTCAACGCCGACAACTGAATCAGATAGATGAAGATTTATCGCAGAGCTTGCTGTAATAAAAAGACGCAGATCCTCATCAACCTGAACAGAATTCTTGCCTAACAAAACACCTTTACTTTCTAACAATTTATGCAAAACATGTTCTTTAAAATTAAAAGTAAATTCTTTTTCTTTATCACCATTTGTTTTTGCCCTAAGATACTCATTATGAAACATTACTATAAAAACCAACAATTGCTGATAAGAAAACTTTCTGTACTCAGACTCAATGGTATTGCGTAACTGCGGCATATCAACCCCAAAACTCGCATCAATTACAACACGATCTTCTATTAACACATCATTGTCACTAACAAAAATAAGATTATTGTCGCCATCAATAACCACATTCTGACCTTCTTTGATACTATGTCCGGATTCAAAAACTAAATGTCCTTGTTTTACTGCTGCCTTAACATTAATTATACATGGTATACCGGCGTCACGGGTCAACACAGCTTCATGTGAAGTTGTACTGCCGTAGGTTGTAATTAATCCCGCCTTAGAAAATCCAAAAATAACATCTATAATACTTTCTCTAGTTTCAGGGGTAGCCAAGAACACTACTCCCTCTCCTTTAGATGCACATTTAACAGCATTTTCAGCACTAAAAAATAGCTTACCTTGCATTGCTCCAGAGATAGCAGTTTCTCCTCGTAAAATAAAATCATACTTAGCTCCATTCACAATACGATAAACCGTCCTGTTTTTAAGCCGCTTCTGTAAAGACTCTAACTTTGTAATATATCGTGCCAAGCTAATCTTTGCAGAATTATAAAGACTGCGCCAATAATTTAACTCTGCTGGAACGCTAAATCTTACAGGACGAGTCTGCAAGAAAATTACCGTATCACCATCATAGGCAAACTCAATTTCCTGAGGATACCTCATATATTCTTCTAATTTTGAAGCCGCATCTTGTAATTGTTTACAAAGCTCTGGTTCAAGGCAAGATAAATCCTTTCCGGATTGGCCCTGAGTCATAATTTCCTCGCCGCGGGCATGTTCTATAAACCTGCCAAATAATCCCTTTTCCCCTGTATCCGGATTCCTTGTATATAAGCCTCCAAAACCCCAATTTTCATTTTCTGGAGAAAATCCTTCCTGAATAATAATATTCATATTAAAATCTTCAGGTATCCCTTGCTGTTTGCGGTAACTAATCGCTTGAGCTAAATTCCACGAATCTGCAACCTGTTTCAAAACTTCTAGCAATCCTTGTTTATTTACCTCATATGCATCAGAATAATTCCAACAAAAATCAAGGCTAATTAATCTACCCGGCATGGAAATTACAGGAGCACTTCTAATCTTTAAATGCTGACTGCCAGCTTGATTAAAAATGTGCATCCGATTTAACTGAACTAAGATATATTCAACAAGAAATTCCGGAACCTGCTTACCTTTATAAACTTTTCTCACTAATTCCTTAGAAATAACTACTCCCGGAAGATACGACAATTCAAGCTCTTCAAAAGAAACAAATCCTGCTGCCTTTGCGCCTTTTTTAAATGTATCGCGATTATCACCTAATCCTATTAATTCTTCGTTCATAGTGGTTACGGCCAATCTGATTCTTTCATCATCGCCGGATTCAATTCTATAATTTTGATTACAGAAGATATACATATTTAAAAGAGACGCATACTGAACAGGTATTTCAATATACGCCTTATAGTTATGCTTTTCATAATGAGTAGCACAGGGATCATCATCAGCAACATCTTGAGCATCAACAATCCTAAAATACCTGCATTTTATACCTAATGCGTGCAAAAATTCTGAGATAGCTGCTGTTCTTTCTTGCGGCACTCCATATGGCTTTATATAAACCAATTCTTCAGGCTCATCTACTGTAATTATGCCATATTCAACAAGAATCGTTTTATTGCCATGATTATCAACGAAGTTAACTGCACTGCTTGCTACTTCATTATCGCCTATTTCTGCATCATACGCTTTTCCGGCGAGCTTCCAATCTGTCGCAGGATCGGTATGTCAAATCATAATAAGGCATCAGTTCTTCACTCAAAGCATATTTACCTTCAACAAAAACAACCATTCCATCCTGCAACCTAAAAGAAAAATCATGATAATTTCCCTTCCGACGATCATACCCATCTAGAACAACCAAATCATAAACAGCTTCATCAGATTCACGAAAATGACAAATCTCCTGCAAAAGCTCTAAAATCTTTGCTTGCTGAAAGAAACATTCTTCATCAGTGTACTTGCCATTTCTTACAATTATTTTCTTAATAAAATCACCCAAAAGGATTCTATCCTCTTCTGTAACAGGATAATTAGAATCGCTAAGCACTACTTTTTCTACTGCTCCACGCCAAACCTTTTTATGCATAAGTATATCTAAAGGAACATGTAAAGCTTTTAAGCCGCGCGCATGCACAAACTTCATTGCTTCTTCAACTATACTAGTTTTACCTGAACCAGAGGCACCATCAACTCCTACAACTAAGATCTTTTTAAATCTACCAGAAGACATCATTGTGCATGCCTTATTAGCTATTCCCTCGGTAATTGGTCGAAGCTTTAACTTAAAATGCTCTTCCTCTGAATACTCGTATGGCCTACCGGTGCGCGGATCAATTGGAGGATAACCATAATAACCATTATCCCTTGCGAATTGATCAACAACTTTAAAAACTATAGCCGGATCATGTGCGTCGCGGTAATAAGTCGAAGAAACCTGCAAATCAATATTGGGATCTTTTACTATTGCTAAATCAATATCAATATCTATTCCAGTATCAGCTTTGGCTTCGTCATAATATCTTCTCAGGTCTTCCACAGTTATAGATGCGCCTAATTCCCCGCGCTGAAGATAACCAATTGAGATTTTATGATGGGGACGCACAATATTATTTTTCATTGCTAAAAGCTGTAAGCGAGAATATTTTCTAATTCTTTCAGCATTCTCAACACCCATGAGATAATAGACATGCAACGGCTTATCCGCATTAAGCTCCAAGAAATTAAACATCTCATCAAAACCTTCAATATTACTACCCGGCTCGCTACCTAAATCAGTATACCTAACCAATGGCCACAACAGCTCAACAACTTTTTGCATAACATAGTGGCGCTTTTGAATTGGCAGACGATCTGATTCTGGAACATTCTTATAATTAATTTCTCCCTGCACGCGGAAAATAACTGTATCTAAAGATAACTTGGTTAAGGCCATCATGGCAATAATGTCGTGTCCATGATGAGGTGGATTTGCCGCTAATGGCAAAAATCCAACTCTTACTGGTTTAATCCTAAAATCGCTGTAAGGATCAGGTATTTCATCTGAGAATCTACGAAGCCTAAGATTAATAAAAGGATCAACCTGTCCTGCCTGAATCTTTTCTATATAGGTTTTAAATACATACTTAAGCCCGACAAAAAACCTCGAGAGCAATGGTTCGGCTTTCTTCTCTACATCTGGGTCTGCTTCTTTTATTTCTTTTTCAACACAAGCCCAAACTTTTCTTACTGCTTTAACCGCAGCCTCTGTCTTCTCATCTGAATCTGCCACTGCCTGCACACATGATGAACTGAAAGCGGTTTCTATTTGAGATAAAATAAAAGAATTATTGGATGAAAAAACCGGTGAGCTAACCTTAGAAAAGCGCCCAAACGATTCTTCCTGAGCAGTTAACTCATTGGCTAATGGTAAAGTCCAGTAAGAATTACAATCCGCACTATCAACAAAGAAATAATGACCCTTATTGCTATTAACATAATTAAGACCAAGCTGCCCGGGGATTTGCTCATAAAGAAACCGCATTAATTTGTAAGGAGCCCTCAAAGAATAACTATTCACACTAAGATTTCGTTGGAAAGAAGAATCTCCTATGCATAACTCATCGACAAAACCTAACATCCTGGCATATTTTGCCGCGCCTAAGATCAAAACCTTTGCCCAATCCTGATAAACGCCTAACCATCTATAAATCCTTCTTCTTTGTGTTTTATATTTCTCATTTTGCTTATGAGCATTGAGCATAGAATATGGCCGACTCTGGTGACAATAATCGAAAAGAGTATTTTTATACACTAAAAGTCTTAGATAAGCAAATTCCCCATTAATGTGATAAAGGTCTTTTGGATTTCCTTTTATCCCTGAATCAAGCGCAATCATTTCTTTAAAGTCTGGGACTGAGAGCACAAGATCAATAAAATAATCTCCACCCAACCCCTCAAAAGTGTTATGAACTTTTACAATTCCATCAAACAGCCTTAATCCAGCATCATCTGCAACATCCTTAGAATTAACAGGCCTTGAGATATCTAAGGTAAAAGACGGAAGATAATTTATTGGCGAACTTGACTGTAGTGGTAAACGTATAAAACATGACTTACTTGTCTTACGTGATCTAAATAATAATTTGCTATTAATTAGAGCGGCCAGCTCCTCAGACATCTTCGATGCTAAGTCTGAGAAAAGATACGATTCAGCAATCGTTACTACTGCTGGCCTGACATTTCTTTGATGCAAATGCTCAACTACACTTTCAAATTTTCTTCTAATCGCTGTTTTAAGAAACTCCTGGGTCACAGTATTTTCTGAATTACGACTCTTACACTCGCTACAAATTCCTCTCCAACAACTTTGCATACAATAAAAACCTTTACGTGAACTAGTATAGCGATCCTTTCCATCAATCGTCATAAAAAGTCTTCCGCTTTCCTGACCATACCAATTTGTCAATGCAAAATAATCCATATCAATGTCTAAAATAATTGGCCTCTGCTCTTGGCTAAAATCATGGAGACATTCTATTACCCCCAGGAATAATGGAGCCTTACTCAGATCGACACTAACAGGCCTGTCGCGAGGCCCCAATTCCGAATAAATATCATGAATTTCTCCTACTAAACCAACCTCTACTGCTGGCACAATAAAATGCTCAAGAAAACATACTCTTTCCTTTAAAGCCATATCCACATCTGTAGGCCTGGAGTGTATTTTAAAGCTCATCATGTCTGCGTGCGAATCAAGATGGATCAAAACCGCACCATCATGAACAAGACCTTGCAGCCTTGCAACTTCCCATGCTTGATACGCCCATCCATGATTCTCAAATATATAAATATCTGGAGAAATTTCATTTTTTTGCGACACTGAACTGCTTGAGCTACAAACATTAACCAGCGCACCAAGGGAAAAAGGAGAATTATTTAAACTAGTTACTAATGACCCCTGTTGACTAGAACCACAAGTTTCACTCGCCACCCCTACTACATCAGGGGAACTGCCTAATCTATTTAAAGCCAAAACTTTATTAAATTCTCCAAGCTTGCTTAAAATATCATCGTTCCTAATAATTCTTTCCAATAGATCAGGGGTAAAAGGGACTTTTTCACAAAATTTTAGCCCATTCGTAAACTCATCTATCAGAAACATATAATGTAATTCTAGCTCACAGTCTTTCAGTTCTGTAATAATAAATTTTCCAGTTGCTGAATTTATTAAATCGCCTAACCCTATTTCATAATATCCCCACACTTCCCCGTAACCAGTCTTATTTTTAGCCTGCGCTGCTAGCCATGCCCCAAATTCTTCTCTAGTCTTTTCAAGCTTTAATCTTTCCAATATCCTAACTTCCTTTAAAACTTCTTCATACTCTGTATCAGTTAACATATAAACATACAACTCTCTCCACTCTCTATTTGTATCACCGACTAAATCATAAGATTCTTTACCGATTTTTATTAGTTGCCCCAAGGGTATTTCCCCAAGCTTCAATTCCTCCCTTAACTCCTCTCTCATCCCCTCTTCGTAAGTCTGTGGATATTTTATATGGCCGCCAAATATAGAAAGATACAACTCGTAAAGTCTCCCAGGAGCTCTTCTTTGAATAAGCATTCTGCCCCCAGGAGTCATTACAAAAGCACTGGGAACTCTGTGCTTTAATCCAAAAATGTGCGCTAAGCCTACTTCAGTTACCCCAATAATTTCATCAACTTCATTAACAATCGGAGTCATTTCACCTCTTAGCTTCCTTAAGTATTTAGATTTATATTTCCCATCTACCCTAATATTTTCCACATCTTTTCTTATTCCGGCTATTGCTTCATCTATTGCATCATCTTTAATTCCAACCCCAAGCGTTAAAAGATGATTTTTTAAAACATTTAAAATTGAAACCAACTCTTCTTCCCTTATTGTTTCAGAAAATTTATATAACCGTTGCGTTACTTCCCCTATCGCAGAACTCGAGCTGTTTAAATCAATAATTATCTTTCTCCCCTGGTTAAATCCCCAACGATCTAATGTTTCCAATAACATTGGATTATTCACTACAACTGTTCCAAAATATTTATTTCTTAAATTAAACACTTTGTTATAAATATCTTTAAACTGCTTAGGAGTTATTGTGTCACAAACTCTCAACAAAGAAATATGCAAAACGCGGCTCGTGCGCTTTTCATTGGGGAACATTACATCCAACCTGTTACGAAGCATAAAAATATTATCATCGTCAACATGCCCTTCAGCAAAAATTGCACCATTTGTACCCATATTTATCCCTTGCACACGAATAACAATTCGATCAAGATTTAATAAAACTTGTTTTACTAAATCTGCCAAATCTGAAGAAAAAACAACTTTCTGAGAATCCTTGAATGTATGAATTAATAAATCATTAATAAAAACAAACGTTTATCTTCTTTTTCCCAGGAAGCAAAACCAATCAGTTTTTTGTTTCTGATAGCGACCAGGCTTTTCATTTTCCGGACATCATACCATTTACCCATTTCGATAAAATCAAGTTC
>JACROS010000093.1 GCA_016214325.1 Candidatus Omnitrophota bacterium
AGAACTTTAAGTTTTATTGAGGCTCCAATGATTCATTGGCCGGATAGTATGTTTACTTATTGTCCTGAAGAGCAGTTATTAATGCCCAATGATGCCTTTGGACAGCATTATGCAACAAGCCAGCGATTTGACGACGAGGTTGATCAATGTGCCCTTATGGATGAAGCAGAAAAATATTATGCAAATATTCTTTGGCCGCTTGGTTCAATTATTCTAAAGAAAATTGAAGAAATTCAGAAATTAAATCTCCCGATAAAAATAATTGCTCCTAGCCACGGGATAGTTTGGCGCAAGGATCCGGGAAAGATTATTAATTCTTATGTTTATTGGGCAAAGAATAGCGTAAAAGAAAAAGCAGTAATTGTTTATGAGACTATGTGGCAGGCAACTGAGAAAATGGCGCTAAAGATTGCCGAAGGAATAGTTGCTTCGGGCATAGAGGCAAAGATTTTTGATATTGCCACAAGCGACCGCACTGAAGTAATTAAAGAAATGCTAGATGCTAAAGGCTTTATTTTTGGTTCTTCTACTCATGATAATGATATGCTTCCTGCAATTGCCGGATTTCTCGAGTTAGTTAAGGGCCTAAGGCCAAAAAATAGGATAGTTGGATTTTTTGGGTCTTATGGTTGGGCTGGGGGGGCGGTTAATGAGATGGAAGGGTTGTTTAAAGAGATTGGCTTTAATCCAGCGCTTGATAGCTTGCAGGTTAAGTATGTTCCAGATCAAGATGAATTGAAGAAATGCTTTGAATATGGCAATAATTTTGCTAATATCATAAAAAGAAATGAAAAAACTTAATGAGAACATTCTGCATTTTTTGGAGAACCAAGGTTGTGTTATAGTTGCTAGTATTGATAAAAACGGTTTTCCACATACTTCTTGTAAGGGGATCGTTAAGATTGAGCCCCGCGGTCGCATTTATTTATTTGATGCTTATCAGCATCAAACTTACGATAATTTGATTAACAACCCGCGTATTAGTATTACTGCTATTGACGAGCATAGATTCTCCGGATTCTGTTTAAAAGGTTCAGCAAGCATTCTTTTTGATGCAAAAAAAGACCCGCAGTTGCTTAAGGCCTGGGAGACAAGAATTACTTCTCGCCTGACACAAAGGCTCTTAAAAAATATTCGTGAAGAAAAGGGCCACCCGCGCCATCCGGAAATATTGTTACCTAAGCCAGAGTATTTAATTGTAATAGATGTGGAAGAAATAATTGATTTAACGCCGCAGCATTTAAAATCCTAATATGAATATCCTGGGTATTTCTTGTTTTTATCATGATAGCGCCGCTTGTCTTGTGCAGGATGGCAAAATTGTCGCGGCTGTAGAAGAGGAGCGCCTGAGCCGCAAGAAGCATGATTCCAGATTTCCGCTTCAGGCTGTTGAGTGGTGCCTTAACGAGGGTAAAATCACTGTTAAAGATGTGGATATTGTCGTTTTTTATGATAAACCCTGGATAAAGTTTGAGCGCATACTAAAAACATCGCTTACTTACGCTCCGTCGGGGATAAGGCAGTTTATTCAAGCAGTTCCTTTATGGCTAAAACAAAAACTCTGGATTCCGGAGATAATTAGAAAAGAGTTAAATTATAAAGGAAGGATTCTTTTTGTTGAGCATCACGAATCTCATGCGGCAAGTGCATTTTATCCTTCGCCGTTTAAAGAAGCGGCTGTTTTAACCATGGATGGAGTTGGTGAATGGGATACTGCAAGTTTTGGTGTAGGAAGCGGTAATAAGTTAGATATTGTCTCAGATTTAAGGTTTCCGCATTCTCTGGGTTTATTGTATTCTGCGTTTACATATTATTGTGGTTTTAAGGTTAATTCTGGAGAATATAAATTAATGGGCCTTGCTCCGTATGGAGAGCCAAAATATGTAGATTTGATTTTAAATGAATTAATGGATTTAAAAGAAGATGGTTCATTTAAACTGAATCTGAATTATTTTTCCTATTGCAACGGGTTAAAAATGACCAATGCAAAATTTGATAAATTATTCGATGGGCCTTGTCGTAAATCAGAATCAAGGATTACACAAAGAGAGATGGATATAGCTGCTTCAATTCAACGGGTTACAGAAGAGGTTGTTTTAAGAATGGGTTCGCATGTTCATAAGGTTACTGGTAAAGATAAGCTTTGTCTTGCAGGAGGAGTAGCTTTGAATTGTGTGGCCAACGGCAGGCTTTTGCGGGAAGGCCCGTTTAAAAAGATTTGGATCCAGCCTGCAAGCGGTGATGCTGGCGGAGCATTGGGAGCCGCATTATTTGTTTGGTACAAATATCTGGGAAACTCGCGTTCTGTTGACGGCGTAAATGATTTGCAGGGGGCAAGCTTGCTTGGGCCGTATTATAGCGATGATGAAATTAGCAAGTTTTTGGAAAAAGAAGAAATTGTTTTTAATAAATTTACCGGGGATGAACTTGCGAATGTTGTTGCGGATTTGCTTATTCAGGGCAATGTTATTGGATGGTTTCAGGGCCGGCTTGAGTTTGGGCCGCGGGCATTGGGATCTAGAAGCATTATCGGTGATCCGCGTAACCTAGAAATGCAATCAAAGATGAACTTAAAGATAAAATACCGCGAGAGTTTTCGCCCGTTTGCTCCTTCAGTTTTACAAGAAAAAGCCAGTGAGTGGTTTGATTTAAACGAAGAAAGCCCTTATATGCTTCTGGTTTCTCCGATAAGGGAATCTAAGAGAAAGAATATTCTTGAGGAAAATTCTGCTAAGGGTTTTGATAAATTAAAAGTTAAGCGTTCAGAGATTCCTGCTGTAACGCACGTAGATTATTCTGCCAGGGTTCAAACTGTAAAAAGAAAAGATAACCCCTTATATTATGATTTAATCAATGCATTTTATAAAAAGACCGGTTGCCCGGTGATTATCAATACATCATTTAACGTGCGCGGCGAGCCTCTAGTTGCAAGCCCTGAAGATGCGTTTAGGTGTTTTATGCGCACAGAGATGGATTATTTAGTTTTGGGTAATTTTTTATTGAATAAAAAAGACCAGAAGAAGATCGAAAAAGATTCTTCTTGGCAGCAACAATTTGAACTGGATTAGAATGAATAAGAATAGCTTTCAGGAAACTATTTTGAAATTAGTTTTGATTATTTTATTTTACTCTCTTTTTACTCCTATTGGCCTTATAATGAGTTTGTTTAAAGTGGATTTATTAGATAGAAGAATCAACAAATATAAGAATTCTTACTGGAGGATAAAACAGAAGAATAGTTTTAGCAAAAGTGATGCTAAAGGCGTATAATTATACATTATCTTAAAGGAGGGGGCATGGCCAATATTTTTTCAGGAAGCGAAATTGTAGAAATTGGGGTGCAGATTGAGAAAAACGGAAAAGATTTTTATGAAACAGTAGCCGGGCAGGCAAAAGATAAGAAGGTAAAAGATATATTCTTGTTTTTGGCCGCAGAAGAAGCAAAGCATATGTTGGTTTTTCAGAAAATACTATCGCAGGTCGAGAAGTATGAACCGGCAGAAGCGTATCCGGGAGAATATTTTTCTTATATGAATGCTTTAGCAGGAGAAAGTGTTTTTACCCAGAAAGATAAGGGCAGAGAAATCGCCAAGAAAATGAAATCAGATAAAGAGGCAATTGAAATCGGGATTAATGCTGAAAAGGATTCAATCGTTTTTTATGAAGGGGTTAAAAAAGTGGTTCCTATTTATGATCATGCAGTAATTGATGAAGTGATTGTTCAAGAGCAGGGTCATTTGAAACAGCTCTTGGAATTAAAAGAAAAAATCTAGCTATTTGTAATCAGTATTTTAATTATTTTGTTTTGTTTAAATCTGGAGGGAAAATGGCTAAAAACATAAAGATTTATAGCACTCCGACTTGTCCTTGGTGCGTAAGGGTCAAGCAGTTCTTAAAAGAAAACAATGTTTCTTTTGAAGATCTTGATGTTTCTACGAATCAGGCTGCTGCAGAAGAGATGATTCAGAAAACTGGGCAGATGGGTGTTCCGGTGCTGGATATTGAGGGTGAAATTATTATTGGGTTTGATAAAGATAAGATAAAAGCTACATTGGGCATATAAGCTTTAAAATAACCATGCTTGATTTGATTATAATTGGCGCTGGGCCGGCAGGAATTACCGCGAGTGTCTATGCTGCGCGCAAGAAAATGAATTTTCTTGTAATTAGTAAAGATATCGGCGGGCAGGCTGCTTGGAGCGGGGATATAGAAAATTACACTGGATATCAATTTATTTCCGGGCCTGAATTGGCGCAGAAGTTTGAAGAGCATATGCGCAAATATAGTATTGCAGTAAAAGAAAGTGAAGAAGTTGCTTTGGTTGAGAAATCAGATGAAGTTATTAAAGTGGTGACTTTGAAATCAGAATATGAGGCAAGAAGTGTAATTATTGCTTCTGGGAAGCGTTCGCGGGAATTAGGGATTCCCGGCGAAAAAGAATTTAAGAACAAAGGCCTTACTTATTGCGCTACTTGTGACGGCCCATTATTTGCTGGTAAAGATGTAGCCATCATTGGAGGAGGAAATTCTGCTTTGGATGCTGCTTTGCAGATGATCGGTATAGGTACAAAAGTATATATAATAAACAATATGGATATTTTAGGCGGTGATGCAGTAATGCGACACAAGGTTGAGGAAAATGTTAAAGTTAAGGTGTTTAATAAAACTCAGGTTACTGCTGTTTTAGGCGAAAAAATGGTTACTGGGATAAGAATACAGAATCGTGATAATCATGCAGAAGAACTAGTGCCAGTTGAAGGGGTATTTGTAGAAATTGGCTTAGAGCCTAATTCTGAATTTGCTAAAGGTATTGCTAAAAATGAACATGCGGAAATAAAAGTTAACGCATATAATGAAACTAATGTTACGGGTATTTTTGCCGCAGGTGATGTTACAGATGTCCCGGAGAAGCAGATTATTATTGCAGCCGGAGAAGGGTCAAAAGCCCTGCTAAGCGTGTTTCGTTATTTAGCAAAGCAGTGAGTTGTTGTATAAAAAAATGAAAAAACCTTGACAGGTTTTGGTTTTGTGGTAAATTAGTGATACGTAAATGATAATAGCGTTTTTATAGACTACAAATGGAGGCAAAATGAGAAAAGGATTTTTTGTATCTTTGGTTTTAATAGGGGCTTTATTATTATCCGTGCCAGTGTTATCTTTTTCTGCTGAGAAAACAGTTTCTGAATTAGGTTTTAGCGA
Organism: Candidatus Omnitrophota bacterium; assembly: GCA_016214325.1. GTDB lineage: Bacteria > Omnitrophota > Gorgyraeia > Gygaellales > Profunditerraquicolaceae > JACROS01. The sequence goes on from JACROS010000093.1 coordinate 5,200, forward strand.
AGGTATGTCGCAAGGTGATTTTGCAAATCTTTTAATAAAAGTAACCAATGCCGAGGGAATGCTTCCGGCATCTGCAACTCTTAATGATGTATTTAAATTTTGGGAGGATATTGGTGTGGTTCCTCCTGGTGGATGGAATATTGACGGCACTATTTCTAGAGATGATTTGATTGCGATTTTAGGGCTTAAGGCAGAAGAAGCAAAAGATTTAACCTTTGATGATTTGATGAAGAAAATGCTTGCTAAATTGAATGCTATACTTAATGCTAAAGATGTGCCAGCACAAGGCGATTCTGTCAGCCCGCTTGGCCCATCATTTTAACGTATTTATATTTCAATGCTAACGGAGGGTCGAAATGAATAAGGTAAAAAGTTTAATATTATATTTAATACTATTTGTTTCTGTTCTTTTTTTATCTGGGCAGTCATGGGCAGATGAAATGCCTTTGATGGCTGCTGCAGATGCAGGACAGCCTGCCATGAGTAGCGATATTGCGGCCCCCGTTGTTCAGCCTCCAGAAGAAATAGCCAGATTAAGAATTAAGCCTACATTTAAATACAGCGCTGCCATGACTTCTAACCCTACATTGGCCAATACATCTGCTAATGACAATAAATATAGGTTGACTCAAAATATTACACCGGGTGTTATAGCACAGATACCCTTGGACAGAGCGTATGCTGAAATGGGATATGAATACGGATATTATAAAGTTGCTGGATATAAAGGAAAAGGCATGCACTCCGGAAAAGGATTGTTTCGATATGACATTTCTGAAACTACTTCATTAGGGTTTGAAGATAATTATACAACTGCGGCAACTGATTTTGCGGCAGATAAGAAGTATGAAATGAATGTAGCAACGACTTCTTTAAAGAAACAGTTTGGTAACCGTCTTTCATCAGGCCTGGATTATTCCTTTACGAAATTTAACGGTCCGGATGGAACGCGCAATTCTGATTATGATGAGCATGCGGGTGTTTGGAAAAGTGATTTCAGGTTGTCTTCTTTAACAACTCTCGACCCGTCTTTTACTTACAGGGCAAGGAATTTTACGCACGACAGCCTTGTTAAAGATAAGAAGAATTACGATGCATATGAGTTTGCCTTAGGTATTTCCCAGCAATTATTGAAGCATTTGACGGCGTCTTTGAACGGAGGCTACACGCAGCGTTCTTATAAGACTGGTGGAAATGAAAAAGAAGCAACCTATGGCGCTGGCCTTGCAGCAAGGCTTACAAATTTTAGTAACTTAAGAATGGATTATCAGCATTCAGTTCAGGATACGTTTTATGGCCTTGATCAAGAAACAACTACGGTTTTTGCAAATTCACCATTTTTAAATAACGAGAACATAGCTACTTTAATTGATTCGGAATATCGTAGTATTATTGTAGATCGAATAACTTCAAATTTGAATTTAAGGTTAACAGATAAAGATATTATTGATATTGGCTTCTTGTATCTTTGGAGTAATTCTAGCTCTTCTAATGGAGTAACGCCTTCTACTTTAAGCGATGCTAATCTTAAAGAGCAAACGTATAGTGTTGGTTTAGGTTATAGTCACTATATTACCAAATGGGTATCTCTTGGGATAAATAGTGCATATGGTTCAAGAAGATCCAAGACAAGAGGAAACTATAATTATAAGTCATTCGGTGGTGCTGTAAATCTTAACGTTTCGTTCTAGTTTTACAATAATCCTATATTTAGCCTGGCAATTTGGCCTTAAAGCTGAGGTAAAATATAGGATTTTTTGTGAATTATTGTAAGGAGTTTATTCAAGTGCGTAAGATTATAGTGCAAAGAGCTGTCTTTGCGCTGCAGTTGCTTCTAGTTCTATCTGTATTTAAACTAGGATATGCAGTTGAGTCTTCGCAAGATTATATTATTTCCTCCGAAGATGTCCTCGATATTAATGTCTGGAAAGACGAAGATCTTACGAAAGTTGTATCTGTAGATACTGACGGTTCAATAACCCTTCCATATATAAACAAGGTAAAAGTTTCTGGATTAAGCTGTAAAGAAGCTGCAAATTTAATTGCTGAGCGCCTTAAGAGCGGTAATTTCTTAATTGATCCTAAGGTTACAGTTTCGGTTAAAGAATACCGCGGCCAAAAGATTATGGTTTTTGGTTTGGTGAAGGTCGAAATAAACCCTGAAGTTAAAAGCGGTAAAATGACTGTTACGCGTAAGGATGCTGCTGGAGAAAAAGTAATCGAGGTTGATTTAGCTTCTTTAGTTTTGCGCGGCGACCTTGGGCAAAATATTGAGATTTTGCCTGGAGATAGCATAGTTATTTCTGCTAAAGATCCTCTTCCGGAGCAAGCTTCTGATAGCGATTATGTTATTGCTGCTGTAGACGTCCTCGATATTAATGTCTGGAAAGACGAAGATCTTACGAAAGTTGTATCTGTAGATACTGACGGTTCAATAACCCTTCCATATATAAACAAGGTAAGAGTTTCTGGATTAAGCTGTAAAGAAGCTGCAAATTTAATTGCTGAGCGCCTTAAGAGCGGTAATTTCTTAATTGATCCTAAGGTTACAGTTTCGGTTAAAGAATACCGCGGCCAAAAGATTATGGTTTTTGGTTTGGTGAA
>JACROS010000097.1 GCA_016214325.1 Candidatus Omnitrophota bacterium
AAATGCCTTGATTCTTCCGGTTGAGGCAGTGCAACAAGATAAAGGCGGCGAGAATTATGTTTTGTTAAAGCAGGAAGGCGTTAATAAGCCTGTCAAGCGCGTTATTAAGCTGGGTATCACCGAAAGTGATAATTGCGAAATACTTTCCGGAGTTACTGCAACAGATACAATAGTTGTTACGACAAATCAGCTTGTTTTACCTACGGATAGCAGCAATACAGACAGTAATCCATTTATGCCTAAGTTTCCGAAGCAGAAGAAAAATCAAGGCGGCTCGCCACCAGGATAAATATGATAGTGACGAGAAACTTATATAAAACCTATCAGTTAGGCGGTGTTAAGGTGGAAGCGTTGCGAGGTGTATCCCTAGATATTATGCCAGGCGAATTTGTTGCTATTATGGGCGCTTCGGGTTCGGGCAAATCTACGCTTATGCATGTGCTGGGATTATTGGATCGGCCTGATTCCGGAGAATATTCCTTGGCAGGAGAGAATGTAACGACACTTTCGGATAAAGAGTTAGCTTTAGTGAGAAATCAGCTTGTGGGTTTTGTTTTCCAGCAATTTCATTTACTGCCGAGAATGTCTGCCCTGGAGAATGCCGAGCTTCCTTTGATTTACGCCGGGAAAAGGCATTTAAAGCAAAGGGCGGAAAAAGAAATGACTGAAGTTGGCTTAAAAGACAGGATGTTTCATAAGCCCAACCAGCTCTCCGGAGGTCAGCAGCAGAGAGTCGCTATCGCCAGGTCTTTAGTTAACGAACCTTCGGTTATCTTTGCGGATGAGCCCACGGGAAATCTAGATACAAAAAGTAAAGAAGAGATAATCGCAATATTAAAGGAGCTTAACAAAAAAGGAAAAACTATTGTCATTGTTACTCACGAAAATGAGATTGCGTCGCATGCCAAACGGATCATTACTATGCGTGATGGACAAATCATCTCTGATAAGACCGTTTCCTGCGAGTCGAGGCTTTCAGAAGCTGGTTTTTCCGGAACCGAAAACTTAGTCAAAGATATTTTATCAAGATCCGGCAGTGCAGTAAAAGGTGGTATGGAATTTTTAGATTATCTTAGGCAAGCAATTTCTGCGATGTTTTCGCACAAGATGCGCGCATTCCTTTCAATTCTGGGGATACTTATCGGCGTTGCCGCGGTAATCGCCATGCTTGCCATTGGGACGGGGGCTAAAGAGTCAATTGAGAAACAGTTGGCTTCTCTGGGCTCAAATCTCCTGGTTGTCAGGGCTGGGGCTTCTAAATCAGGGGGAGTATCTTTGGAGGCGGGGACAACGACGCGTTTTACCCTGGAGGATGTAACAGTTATCGAAAAGCTAAAGGATTATGTAAAAAGAGTCAGTCCTTCGGTAACAGGCAGGGCGCAGATAGTATATGGAAATAAAAACTGGAATACTCAGGTTCAGGGCGTAGGAGTATCTTATGCGCAGTTACGCTCATCCGTTCCTACAGTCGGCAGGTTTTTCACAGAAGAAGAAGTCAAAAAGCGAGATAAGGTGGCTCTCGTGGGCACCACCGTGGCAAAAGAAATTTTTGGGAATATTAAGTCTGTCGGGAAAACTATCAAGATTAACCAGATCAACTTTAGGGTAATTGGCGTTTTGCCTGCAAAAGGCACCTCTGGTCCGCAAGACCAGGATGATACCGTGCTTATACCGATAACTACCTCTATGTACAGGCTTTTGGGCAAACAGTATATTGATTCTATTTATGTGGAGGTTAAAAACGCTGATTCAACCGATGCTGCGCAGGAAGCGATAAGCGCGCTTATTATAAAACAGCATCGTCTGATTACTAAAGATCAACAGGATTCGTTTTCGATTTTTAATATGTCTGACATTAAGAGCACGCTTACTTCTACCACTGACACTATGTCTTTACTGTTAGGAGCGATTGCTGCAATCTCGCTTTTGGTCGGAGGTATCGGCATTATGAATATTATGCTTGTGTCGGTAACCGAGCGTACGCGGGAAATCGGTCTGCGCAAGGCCATAGGAGCGAATAATAAAGATATCTTGGTGCAATTCCTCATTGAGGCGGTATTGATGTCATTTATCGGCGGTCTAGCCGGGATTGCCTTAGGCAGTGGAGTCTCCGTATTGATAACCCTTATTGCAAAATGGTCGGTAAGGGTATCGCTGTCTTCGGTACTCCTTGCTACAGTTTTCTCTTTAGTAGTGGGGGTAGTATTCGGGCTTTGGCCGGCAAAGCAGGCCTCGCGGCTTAATCCCATTGAAGCGTTGAGGTACGAGTAACCAATATGAATAAAGCAATACAAGAGGAGGCACGTATTATGCAAAGAGGAAGGGCAGTTCTTTTTTTTACGGTTTTTATTTTCTTATGTGTTTTTATTGTCGGTTGCGGCAAACCGAAACTTGCAAGTAAATGGCGAGACTGCGAAATTAGTATTGATGGAGAATCTGACGAGTGGAAAGATGCTTTGGCATACTATGATGAAAATACAAGGGTTAACATCGGGGTGATGAATGATGGTACTTATTTATACATTTGTTTGATTACCCGAAACCACGGCCTTATGAAGCAATTGACGAGATCTGGCTTCACAGTATGGTTTGACCCGAAAGGCGCCAATAGTAAGGTGCTAGGGATTCGTTTTCCCTACGGAGTAGGAATGCGGGATCAGGGAATGTCGCCTATAGAAAGAGGAGATAGTGATATGGCACCTTCAGATAAAAAAGGTCCCGAGGAGCCACTGAAAATGTTGCGAGAGCCTTGGCAGGAAGTCGAAATTATCGGCCCAGGCAAAGAAGAAAGATATAAGACAACAGTAGAGGCAGCCGAGAAATACGGAATAAGTGTTAAGTTAGGCAAATCAAAAGGATACTTTGTTTATGAGCTAAAAGTCCCGTTGTTTGAAAGCGAACAGCATCCATATGCTATCGGGGTTAATAAAAATAAATTGATCGGTTTAGGTTTTGAAACAGCGGTGATGAATAAAGGGATGATCCGGGGGATGGGCTCGCCTGGAGGCAGGGGAGGCGGTATGCCCGGAGGAAGTGGGGGTATGCCTTTTGGCGGTGGTGGAATGGGTGGCCCGGGTGGCGGAGGCGACGAGATGCCTGAAGAAGAAAAAAGTTTCCAGTTATGGCTGATAGTAATGCTTTCTTACAGGCATTCTGCTATTCCCTAAGGAAGAGTATGTCGTTAATCCTGATCTATAAGAAATTCCTTCGTGCTGCCGGACGCAACGTATTTTTTACGATTCGCTGGGTTGTAAGTCGTCTGCCCTATCAGGTTTTCCGGTTCTTGACTCCATTTTTTGTCGTTATAGGTAAGTATTTTGTGAAAAAGAAGAAACGGGTTATTTTAAAAAACATGCATACTGCTTTTGGTTGCAAAAAGACTGAACAGGAAATCAGCGTTATCGTTGATAGCTATTTTGAAAGCATCGGCTCCAGCATGGTAGAACTGGTCTATTTTCTTGATCACCCTAAAGAGATCGTAGATAAGGTCATAATTGAGGGAGAGGAAAATCTTGACAAAGCGCTTAAAAATGGGCGAGGGGCTGTATTACTTAGCGCACATTTTGGGAATTTTCCATTGATGTTTGGGCGGATAGCCTTAGCCGGTTATAAGACTAACTATATCATGCACAAGATGAAGGATGAACAGTTTGGAAAGTATATTTTTGATTTGAGTAATAAAAACGGTGTCCGGGCGATTTATTCTTTGCCTGTTCGGCAATGCGTGGAGCTTTCACTCAAGAGTTTGCGGAATAATCAAATTTTGTTTATCCTTCTTGATCAAAACTATGGAAGGGCCGGCGGAGTATTTGTTGATTTTTTCGGGCATCCGGCAGCAACAGCAACAGGGCCGGTTATTTTATCTCATCGTTCAGGAGCTCCCATCTTGCCGGCTTTTATCGTGCGTGATGGGCCGTGCCGGTATAGAATAACTATTGACCCGCCTGTTATGTTTGAAGCGGCCCCGTACGGACAGTTAGAGCTGGTGCGTAACACCGCTCAGCTTACTAAAATTATCGAGGGATATATCCGTCGTTATCCCCATGAGTGGGCAGGATGGATGAACCGCCGTTGGAAAAGTAAGCCTGCTATTGCGTAGAATAGATAAAAAACGCAATGAAATCAGGAAATAAGGTAAGGAGGATTAAGGTATGGTTAAAATGAAGAGGATAAATTTGTTTAGAAAATTTTTGGTGGTGTTATGCTTTAGCTTGCACTTTTTTATGCAATTAACAAATGCTTTTGCTCGTCCTGGAATAAATGGGCCTGAGAAGCCGCATGGTAGAGGCGCGGAATATCCACGCAGAGGTCCGGAAGAAATTTTTGTAGGACATGAACAGTATCGTTATCGCGACGGCAGATTTTACAGGCCGATATTTTTTGGTTTGTTCGAAATTCTCGTTGATGCCCCACCTGTAGGGGCAATTGTTACGGTCCTTCCGTTAGGTTATAGGGCTATCGTTATTGGAGGTACAACTTACTATTATTATAACGATATTTATTATACAGTTTGTCCTCCTGGATATGTTGTAGTGCCGGCTCCCGTAGTAAATCCCAATGTTGTAGCTGTATCTCCCGCCACTACCCAGCCTCAGAAAGTATCTGGAGAAACAGTCACGATTAATGTGCCTAATTCAAACGGCAGCTATACTCCTGTTACACTGATTAAGCAGAAAGACGGCTATATAGGCCCCCAAGGAGAATATTATTCAGGTCATCCGACAGTCGATCAATTAAGAGTTTTGTATGGTAAGTAAAGCGGCTTACCGCGGAGAAAATAGCAGGTATAATATTAGTAGTGAAATTATTTCTATGGTCTAAAATTGTTATGTATCTTATGTGTGTTTAAGGCAAATAAAACGCTTTACGCCAATTGACACATTCGACGGCGTTCAAGTTCGATATTTTAAATTTAAAAATAAATACGCGCCGCTCAGCGTCAATCCTGAGCAAGTTTACGTGTTTAAAATTGGGTACGTCGAAGGATTGACAAAGAGTTTGATTTGTGTTAAAGTTTACCTATTATGAAACAGAAAATCCTGCTAATAATCTTGAGTTTTTTGCTCTTTAGCGCTGTTCCTGCGCATGCTTATTGGATCTGGACGCCTAAGACCAATAAATGGGTCAATCCTAAGACCATGGTTAAGCCCACCCCCAAGGAGCAGTTTGAGTTTGCTATGTCTTTTTATGATGGCAAGAAATACGAAGATGCCAAACGCGAATTTAAGAAATTGATTAAAGCTTATTCAAAGTCATTTGAAGCTTCTGAATCGCAGTATTATCTTGGCCGCACAGAAGAGGCAATTGGAAATTTATACGAGGCATTCTTGGCTTATCAAAAGGTTGTGGATAAATATCCCTTTTCTGAGAGGATTCAGGAAATCAATGAGCGAGAATACAAGATTGCCGAGATTTTTATGTCTGGTGAAAAGCGTAAGGCCATGGGCGTGCCTCTTCCGGTGGAAAACCCTTCCATAGAAATTTTTACTAAAGTAATTGAGAATTCAACTTATGGCCCGCTGGCTCCTAAGGCGCAATATAAACTGGGCCTGGTGTTAAAAAGCTTGATGCGTTTTTATGAGGCAGAAGATGCCTTTAATAAGGTTGTTTCAAATTACCCAACAAGCGAATGGGTTGAGGCGGCGAAATTTCAGATTGCTGCTTGTCGTGCAGCTGTTTCTCGCAGTCCGGATTATGATCAGGGTTCAGCCCAGGAGGCAAAACAGAAGTTTGAGGAGTTTGTTAAAGAGCATCCTGATGCAGTATTGTCTCGTGAGGCAGAGAAGAATATTGATCAATTAAAAGAAAAAGAAGCAGAAAGTTATTATAATATCGCCCGTTTCTATGAGAAGAGAGGGAAAGTACCTGCTGCTAAAGTTTACTATCAGGATATCATAAATAATTATTCCAACAGTGCCTGGGCGGCAAAAGCAATAGAGAGAATGCGCATACTGGAGAAGAAGAAATGAAAACACAAATCGCATATCGCCCCTCGACTAAGCTCGGGGTGAACAAATCATTTATCGCATATAGTTTGATTCTACTGTTTATGTTGGGGGTAATCGGCTGTGGCTATACCACTCATTCGGCTTTTGTTAAGAAATATAAAAGCGTGTATGTAGAGCCTTTTATTAATAAGGTTGATATTACCAATGAGTCTTATACTGAAAATAAATACAGAATTTACCGCCCTATGCTTGAGACTGATATTACCCGTGCGGTAATTAACAGGTTTTTGCTGGATGGTAACTTTAAGCCGGTAAAAGAAGATGTTGCTGATTTGGTGCTTAAGGGAGAATTGGTGGAATTTCGTAAGGATCCCTTACGATATAATCAAAATAATGACGAAGTTACTGAATACCGTGTAAATTTAATTGTCAACATGAGCCTTTGGGATAAGCGTAATAATAAACTTCTCTGGGAGGAAACCCGTTTTACCGGAGATACTAGCTATTTTACTACCGGCTATCAGGCAAAGACTGAGCAAGAGGCAATTGAAGCGGCATTGGTGGATCTTTCGCGCAGGGTAGTGGATAGGGTAGTTGAAGAGTGGTAAGGCGCTGCATTTATGGTTTATTTATTCATCGGAGAAGATATTGTTGATGAGAGCGGTGTTTCTAAAAAAGAGGCCGCTCTTAATAATATAAAGAAATCGCATCTTGTTCAGGGAACCGAAGATTTTAATTTTGATATTATTTACGCACGTGAAGCCTCGCTTAAATATCTGCAGGAAAAGTTACTTTTTCTACCAGTAGAAAACAAACAAAGAGTTATTATTATAAAATCAACTCAGGATTTAAAAGAAGAGTGCCGGGACTTTATCTTGGAAAATTTAGATAAACTGGATAAACAGCTGGTGTTTGTTTTTGATGTGGTTAATCCAAAAAGAGGAGACTTGCTTGTTGGGCAGCTTTTGCGTAAAGCCAAGGTAATGCGTTTTAAGGAAGTCCGCGGCATGGATACTTTTGGCCTTGCTCGTTCCATAGACTCCCGCAGAACTGATGTTTCTCTTAGGATATTAAATCAAATTCTGGAGGAAGGCGAGAGGCCGGAAAGAATTCTTGGTGGTTTAAGATATAGCTGGGAAAGGCAAAGCTTGCCTGTTTTGCAATCAAGAAAAAGGCTTAAGCTCCTCTTAAATTGTGATTTGGAAATTAAGACAGGAAAACTTAAGCCTGATTTTGCTCTGGAAAAATTGGTTATTTCTTTATGCAGCCTTGGCTAAACTTTTCATCAACCGTGATTTCTTGCGGTCAGCCGTTGATTTATGAATAATTTGTTTTTTGGCTGCCTTGTCAAGCTGTGAGCAGATTTTGCTCAAGAGCTTTTTTGCTTCTGCGGGGTTTTTCGCAGTCATAAAAGCCTGAAATTTCTTAAGGCTTTGTTTAAGCTGCTGCTTGATTTTGACGTTTCGCAGGTGTTTTTTCTTATCTTGACGAGTTCTTTTTATTGAGGTTCTGCGTCTGGGCATCGTTTTCTCCTTTAAAAATTAAATATTTGGCTATTTTGTTAAGTATAAATTTATATCATAATTAGTTAACTATGTCAACAGGCAAATCTACCCACCCACACATACATCATAGCATCGCCAAATCTGCCGGTATTATCGGGTTCGCTACTCTTTGTTCACGGATATTGGGTTTTATCCGTGATATTGTAATTGCCAGGCTTTTTGGCGTGTATGTCTATGCTCAGGCATTTGTAATTGCCTTTAGAATTCCTAATTTGTTCCGTGATTTAGTGGGCGAGGGTGCAGTTAATGCAGCAATTGTTCCTGTTTTTAGCGAATATGCCTTAAAACACACTAAAGAAGAGTTTTGGGAGTTGGCAAATGTAGTTTTAAACCTGCTTTTGATTGTTTTAATGGCTATTACTTTGTTTGGGGTAGTTTTTTCTCCGCTGATTGTGCGTTTAATTGCTCCTGGCTTTATAGCTTTCCCGGAAAAACTAGCCGCAACCATAACTTTAAACCGGATTATTTTTCCTTATATTCTTTTAATCGGACTCGCCGCTTATGCTATGGGTATTCTTAACTCTCTTAAGCATTTTGTTGTGCCGGCGTTTGCTCCGTGTTTATTAAATATTTCTTTAATCGTGTTTTCTTTATTGTTTGGTGAAGGAATCAAAGGCTTGGCACTGGGTGTTTTGATTGGCGGAGTATTGCAGTTGTCTGTGCAGGTGCCAGTGCTTTACCGCAAGGGTTTCCGGTTAAGCCTGTTTAAGAATTTTTACCACCCACAAGCCAAGCTTATTGGTAAATTGATGTTGCCGCGTTTGTTAAGCTCCTGTATTTATCAGTTAAATAATTTTGTAGATTCAATTTTTGGTTCTTTTGCATGGATTGTAGGCGATGGCGGGGTGGCCGTGTTGTATTTTTCTTATCGCTTGATTCAGTTTCCTTTGGGAATATTTAGCAACTCTCTTTCTCAGGCAATTCTGCCGACATTTTCTCAGCAGGCAGCAATTCAGGATCATCAGCAAATTAAAAGGACACTTTCCTGGGGCTTGCGCGCGGTATTCTTTGTGATGGTTCCTGCTTCAGTTGGGTTTATGGTCCTGGCTTTTCCGCTGGTGAATACTCTTTTTGGAGGGGGTAGGTTCGATCAATATTCCTGCGGGCTTACTGCCAGCGCTTTATTTTATTATAGTATCGGGCTATTTGCTTATGGTACAACGCGGATTTTACAGTCGTGTTTCTTTAGTTTAAAAGATACGGTTACTCCTACAAAAGTCGCTGGATTAGCCTTGATTCTTAATATTATTTTTAATTCTGTTTTAATGTTTCCGATGAAGATTGCCGGCATTGCTTTAGCTACTTCAATATCCGGAGTGATTACTTTCTTTATTTTGCTGTTTGCTTTAAAGAAACAATTGGGTGATTTTGATTTAAAAGAGATTTCTTTTTCTTTTTTGCGCATATTTATTGCCAGCTTGTGTATGGGAGCTGTCTGTCGTTTGTCCTTATTGGTGTTTTCTCCAGATGGTGGAATGTTTTTTAAGATTTTAAGTTTGGCGGCTGCGGTTTTCTCCGGCCTTGTTTCTTATATTGGATTTTGTTTTATTTTTAAAGTTAAGGAAATGCAGCAGGTTTGGGTTTTAGTAGCTGGTAAAACGCGAATTAAGTTTTTTAAATAACATGTTTGATTTAAAAAAGATTAAAAATAAAATTTCAAATATTCCTGATACAGCAGGGGTTTATTTGATGAAGGATGCTGCTGGGAATATTATTTATGTGGGTAAGGCAAAGTCGTTAAAAAAGCGCCTGAGTTCATATTTTAGTAAAAATCTTTCTTCAAAGACATTGGCGCTTATGTCGCATGTTGAGGATATTGAATTTATCCAGTGTCCTAATGAGGCAATGGCGTTATTGTTAGAGGCCAGCCTTGTTCATAAAAATAATCCAAAATACAATGTGCTTTTGCGAGATGATAAGAGTTTTCCTTTGGTAAAGATTACCCGAGAAGATTTCCCTGCGGTTTTTGTAACTAGAAAAAAAGATTCTGACGGCGCCCAATATTTGGGGCCTTTTATGGAGCCGGCATTGCTGCGCGAGGCGCTAAAGATTATCCGGAGAATTTTTAAATTTCGTTCTTGTAGAAATATGCCGGATAGAGCCTGTATATATAATCGGATCCATCTTTGTCCTGGCCCTTGTATCGGTAAAATAAGTAAGCAAGATTATGTTCAGGTTATTAAAAAGATTATTTTAGCTCTTGAAGGGAAATCTCTTGTATTGGTTGAAAATCTTACTAAGGAAATGAATCAAAAAGCGCTTAACCTTAATTTTGAAGCGGCAGCAGAAATAAGAAACCAAATTAGCGCGCTAAGCTCGATTGGCAGGAGTAAAGTAATTTTTGACCCGCAAACAGAATTGGAAGATTTAAGGAATTTGTTGGAATTAAAAGAATTGCCGCGCAGGATTGAAACATTTGATATTTCTAATATTCATGGTAAACAAGCAACTGGCTCGATGGTTAGTTTCTGGATGGCGCGGCCTGATAAAAATAATTACCGTAGATTTAAGATTAAATCTGTAAAAGAAATTGATGATTATTCTATGCTTGCTGAGGTTGTCAGAAGGCGTTATATGCGAGTAATTTCAGAGAAAATTGCCTTGCCGGATTTGATACTTATCGACGGAGGAAGGGCTCATTTGTTAACAGCGCAAAAAGAGCTTACACAGCTTGGCCTTGAAATACCATTGGCAAGCATTGCCAAAGAGAGGGAAAACATATATATTAAGGAACGGGCATATCCAATTAGGCTTAAAGGGGATAGCCCGGCATTAAATTTGATCCGCCGGATGCGCGATGAGGCGCACAGGTTTGCAATAAAATATCACCATTTTTTGAGAAATAAAAAAGCTGGACTAGGCCTATGAATGCATTTACCGCTAAGGTTTATAAAATAGTTTTAGAAATACCGGTTGGAGAAGTGCGCAGTTATAAATGGGTTGCTTCTCGAGCAGGAAATCCACGAGCTTCAAGGGCGGTGGGGCAAATTATGAGAAACAATCCGTATCCACTGATTATTCCGTGTCATCGCGTAGTAAGAACTGATAAGGAAATTGGCGGATATGCCTTTGGGAAGAAATATAAGAAACTGCTTCTGGAACTGGAAAGGGAAATTAAGTGTCTTCTGAGCAAAGAATAAGAGCGGTTTTATTTTATCTTAGCGTGTTTATTTTTATTATTGGGCTTCCTTTTATTCTTTCTTTTGCTTTGGGGCTGAAGTTTGATTTGCGCACCCTTAAATTTACCAAAACTGGAATAATCCTTTTGGAAACCCAGCCGCAAGGAGCAAGTGTTTACATAAACGGAAAACTTCTGGATGAAAAAACCCCTGCAGCGATCAGGGAATTACTCCCTGGTAATTATAATATTATAATTGAATTGCCAAAGTATTATTCATGGCAGAGTGATGTAAATATTGGTGCAGGTAAATTGGTGCGGCTTGATAAAATTATTCTTTTCCCGCTGCGTCCTAATAT
>JACROS010000098.1 GCA_016214325.1 Candidatus Omnitrophota bacterium
AGAGAAAACAGATTACTCCTTCACTGACCCAAGACTAAAAGAACTCAACTCCTACTCTACTAAGCTTATAAAGGAACTCATTATCCCTAAACTAACTAAAGAAGTTAACTCTTCTAAAAGATACGCTTCATTACGTCAGGTTTATTATTCTCTTATTATGGCACAGTGGTTTAAAGCTAGGTATCACTCACAGAGAGCAGCTTCGTCATTGCGAGCCCTAGAGGGGCGAAGCAATCTCGATTCTAACGTAGTCAATCTCATAGATTCTAAGAACCTCTCTAGCCTAACTTCTAAAACTCCCTGGAATAAACAAGATTACTTTAACCAATACCAGCAATCATTTACCAAAGGAGAATATAACACCAAAGAAACAGTCTATACCCCTTCTGGACAGGTGATCAGGAGTTATATGTCAGGGGGGATTAGGATTATGCCTGAGGGGATAGTATCAAGCTCTAGTCCCTTAAATAAGACAAGTAGTCCTACAACCATAATAGCTGGAAGTAGTAGCGTACTTATAGAAGCAAGAGAAGGATTAAGCCAGCCAGTATTATTTGCTATACCAGGAACTAAGATTGATAGTCATAATTTTGTTAACTCAATTACAGCTTCTGCGGTAGAAAAAGCGAGAGCTGGGAATATTGAACTAGGAGCGTCTACCAATTTAGATAATATTTCTTCTTCGGCAGTAAAGAATAATATATTTCAGAAAACAATATCACTTCTATTGGCTGCTATAACATTTTTAAGCGTATTTTCTTGGACACCAGTTTCTACGTTTGGAGCGGATAAAAGCACTAAAACCTCGGTTGCTTTACCGCAAGCTTTGCCTGGGCAGTCAGGTGAGTCTGATAGCAGTGTAAAAGCCTTATTAATGAGATTAGAGAGTGCAAACTTATTTACTTTTTCATCGAAGGATATTTTTGCTATTTTAGAATGGAGGCTGGACGGCAGGATGTTATCGTTTTTTGGTTATCTTTATGAATGGTATCATGTTTCTCATCCGCAGATATCCAAGGAAGAATTCAAAGAATACGTTAAGAATTTAGAGCCTGTTGCGATTAGGCAGTTAATCGTTGATTATTTGGTTGCGACAATCGAAAATCAAGAAGAAGGTGGTGTTCCTCGTAAGTGGCTGGATGAGAAATTGAAAATATTAGAGTCTCAGGAATTTAAGACACTATTTAATGAGCTTAATGTCTTGTATCAAATCAGTAACGCCGATAATCCTGCTTACGAGGTATTTCGTATTTTAAATAAAGAGAATCAGGGTAAGGCGCGATATTTAACTGCTCTACGGTCTCAGGAATTTCAAGAATTTTGCCAGTTTCTTAGAAATAACTATGGAATTAATCCTAATAATAAACTCATTCTTGTGTTAGATGCTTATTTTGATCCACCTACTTTAAATGCCGTTAAGTCTAATGATACTCAAAAAGCCTGCAGAATGTTTAAAAAGTATTTTTCTAGCATTAAGCTCAATGATATTGATTTTATATTTTTTGTTCTTCGCAGAGTTGTTGGTCATAAAGATTTCGCAGAAAAATTCAAAAACGGTGAATTTGAGAAGTTAATTGTTCGCACAGCAGACGATTACAATTTATTGGTAAAGAATTACAATCTTCGCCTTACTGAATATTATCTTAGCTTAGGAGAACTTTTCAGGGATTATTACCACAAAATAGTTGAGCGTTTGCGCTCTGATAAAGCACACAGAATATGGCAATATTACCAAGAGCATTATTTGAATAAAACACAGACAGTTAGCTTAGATGTTTTGGAGAAAGCGGATGAGATTATCAATTTAACTTTGAGTTTAGATGTTGATGTAGAAGTTTTTGATCAGTTTCTAAGAATGTTTGGTTTAAATCTGGAGACAGTCGTATTCACTCAGGAAATGAGATTTATGTCTAATGGCCAAGAGCTTCATCTTGCATTTACTGATTTGTTGAGAAATAATGATTTTAGGCAGTTTGTAGATGGCTTGTTGATTCAATATCCTGACCTTAAGAAAAAAGTAAGTACAGGTACTTTTAATAGTTCAATTGCAGATATCTGTTACGTTTACTTGAATCGGGAAGCTTTTGAAGAATTAAACTCCAACCTTCGGAAATCGATCTCTTTGTCTGTGCCTATTTTTGATTTAGATTGTGGAAACTTGCTTTTAGAAATCGCGCATATTGTGCAGGAAAAATTTCCGAAGATTGTACTTCGGAGTGAGGATATAAAAAATATTAATAGCAGTAAGCTTCGAATAGTTTTACATTTTCTAAATCAATCACCAATTGGCGGGGAGCTTTATAAAAGGCTTGTTGATGATTGGGGGCTACAGGAGATTTATCTGGATGATTTTGCTTTAATATTAAGCAGACCTGAAAAGTTAGGTTTTTATCTTTCTAAAGAAAATGCCCATAAGTTTATCAAGCTCTCTAGAATGTATTCTATTGTAGGGGGTTTCACAAAAGGTCAGCCGCAGGAGATATCTGAGATCAGTGATCTATATGATGCAGAGCGGATTTTGCAGTATTTCAACTTTTTTATTAATGATGGCACGTATGATTTGATAAGAAAATATCTTTCGACTTATTTTAACAATAGCAAGATAGCGATTTCTGATTTTGATTTTCGGATTGATTCGGCAGTGCCAATATTAAGCGATCCTCAATTTTTGAAGATAGCAAAAATATTAGAAGAAAAATTTGGTATTAAAAGTGAAGAAGTTTTAATTTTGCTTGGCGAGAAAATTCCTCCGGGTTATCTAGATCGCATCAGTGATCCACAAATAGAGAAGGCTTTTATTAGGTTAAAGAAATTTTATCAACTAGCAAATAATCCCGCGGATAATAGAAGTTTGTTTATTCAGGCTTTAGATGTTGGAGCCAATGCCGAAGAGTCGGTTATCGGTTTGAGATTGTTGCAGGATTTAGGTTTTGATATTAAAGGAGATAAAGAGAAAAATTCTTTAGCAGCATCTGAAGTGAGGTATAATTATTTTCAATATTTTAAGAAATTTATTCTCTCTCAGAAATTAGTAATGAATAGCCTAAAAGATCCGGCATTCAGGTCTTTCTATTTGCGGATAATGCAGATTTTCTATGATGGCGCTATTAATATTGAAGCTGTTCCAGAACTCTGCGAGATTTTTCAACATACGACCATAGCGCAGCGTAACATGTTTGAGAAAAAAGAATTTCAGGCAGTACTTTCTTTTGTGCGTACAGAGTTTAATATTACAGATTTGCATTATTCTACGCTTTTTCCACTTTTAACCATTGCGCAAAATTTTAATCAAAAGAAATGGGATGTTCTTTTGGCAAGGCTAAAAGCTCAAGGTGAAAAGATTTCAGCTAATGATTTGATTTTGTTGAATGCAGTAATAAAAGATAAATCGCTTGAGAGAAGATTATTTGATCGCCGTGGCTTAACTAAAGGAGCTGTCAAAGTCTATAACACAAAATCTGCTCCTCGTAAGAGTTTGGATATGCTCACTAAATTAAAGAGTGATTTGCGTTTTGCTAAGGAGATGAATGTTGTTGATTCAGTTAAGAAAATTGAGCAGCAAATTAATAGCATTAAGAATACGTACACTGAGCGGCCTGATCTGTCCAGTTTATCTAATATTGAATTATTGCGTATTAATCTTTTGCAGGATAGCCTGCGACAGGCAAAGTTTTTGGAGCGGATTGGCAAGGTTATTAGTAATGATATTAAAGATACTACCACAGAATACGGCGGGATAATTATGATGAGTGGTAGCAGGCTGCATTTAAATAATGTTAAGAGTCACTCAGAATTTGATGGCAGTTACGTTAATAGTAAGTATACATTTTTTATTGATGGTATGGCTAGTTTTCATTTACACGCGCTTGAGATTGATTCGTCAGAATATTCTGGTCCAAGCGGTTGGGTAGGTAAGTATGGTGGCGGAGATGCTGCTTGTGCCGACATCTATAAAGGAGTAGACGTAGTTATTACAACCATGGGCCATCCTAGAGGTAAAGATGGAAAGCCTAATACAGGCAAAGTATTATTTAATGCTGACATTTATTGGGTTAACCAGGAAGGGAATTTGGTGATTGTTGATTTAGGTATTCATGAGACAACGTTAGGCTCTTTTGTTAAAACAGCTTCTGCAGAAAAAGCAAGCTCTGCAGTGAATGATGATAGTTCTTTGTTAGTTATACAGGAGAAAAAAATAGTTTCGTTTACTGATTCAACTAACCAGGAGTATATAAAAAAATTACTTCTTAAAATAGAAAAGAAATCAAAAGATAGCATTTCTGCTGGTTGGATAGATGCGTATTTAAAAGACGATGTAAAAGAAATTAATTGCCTTCAAACAAGCGATATTGCAGAAGAAGATCTTCCTTATAGCGTAGTCATGCGAGAACAAAATAAACATGGTTTTGTGCCCAGTACTCTGTCAGAAGTGCCGCTAATTCAAGATGTAAGACTGCCAAGTGAAGATGTATTTCTAATTAGCAAAGCTATGAATGGTTCGGCAGGTGTGGTAAAACTTGGATTTTTAAAAGATGGCAGGCCAGTTGCTTTGAAGGCATATTTTACTAACAGGCCGTTAACCGAAAGATTTATGCTTATGGATTATCAAGGTGCTTATATTGCAGATGTTCTAGGAATAGGCCCAAAGGTTCATGGTTTGTTTGTGGATCAAAAGGCTAAATGGTTGGTTATGGATATTGTTTCCGGTGATTTCCTAAATGTAGCTAGACAAAATATTAAATTGGTAACATACAGGGATTTAAGAGAGATAAAGTTAAGGCTGCAAAATGCAAATATCAATGCAATGGAAGGAGATTTTCAATATTATATTACTCCTCAAGGAAGGATTCTGATTATTGATCAAGGGGCTTTAGCAGAAACAGAAGGATACAATCCTCAGAGATATTATAGGCAATTAGTAAATATATTAACTTGGGCGTTTCAAGAGGTAAGGCAGGAAATAATTTTGGATATAATAGAGAATGAGCCGGAAGTGATCGATGGTTTAGCTAGCGAGTTAGATAGACCATTGTCATATGTTAGTCAGTTTACTAAAGAAAGAGCTGAATTAAAAAAACAATTACGTGAGCTGTCGATGCACAGCAGTGTGAATAATCTTAATTTTTCTGGACTATCTGTTTCTTCGGCGGTAAGAAGTAACCAGCAATTAGATCGGCTTGCTCAAGATGTAGCAAAAGAAATTCTTAGAATTCGTCCTAATATACGTAATATGCTTAGGGGCGAAGCAATTGTTGTTAATGGTAAGACAAAGACTTCTTTAGAAACTATTGTAAGAGATGTTGCCGTTAAAAATAAGGTTGAGCTTTCTTTAATTGATAGTATTAATTGGCAAGAATTTGCAGAATTAGTCTGGCATAAGGTAAAGCTTGGAAAAGATGTGTTAAAAGAAAAAATAAAAAAGCATTTAGATTGGCAAGATGTTTTTATGATGTTTATTTTTAAGGTTAAAGGATTTAAGGGCTTGTCTCAAACTGTGAGAAAAGCTGACTTAGATGCAGAATTAGAAAGAGCGAGGAATAAGTCGCCGTCTTTAGTAATTGATGAAATAATTGATGAGGCAAGGCGGATCATGTATTATTCTTTTAGGCCTGTATTTTTTTCTGAGAATGATCCAGGTTTGCAAGATAATCTTAATGAATATGTTGAATTACCTGCACAAAAATTAGTCAGGCGTATTTTAGCAAATGGAGGTATTCCCTTTGCATCCAATGCATTTGGCCCTAATTTAAAAGGAGTTTGGTGGCAAAAGGACGGGATAGAGTATTTTAGCGAGCTGAATTTAGAGGATTATGATTTTAAGGAGTTAGAAAATGAGCCTTTGCGGCCGCGCTTACAAACAGTGTCATCAGCAATAAATCAGGCTAGCGAAAATGCTGTTAAAAACAGCTTTTTAAAAAAAGAGCTGATTGATTACTGGCAGATGTTTGCCAAAATCGTAAATCAGCAAGAAAAAGATTTGGTTGTGGCAGCAGGGGCAAGTGGAGCTGATGTATCGGGTGTTTTGTTTGCTACTAATTTCAGCAAAGCTTATTTTATCGATAATTTACAGGTTGCTCTTGATAAATTAATTGCCGAACATGGGTCATGGGGTAAGCTTAAATTGTTTCGGAGTTGTCTTACAACTAAATTCAGCAAAGGATTTACTGACATTACTGAGCTTGAGCGTTATGGTATTGAATCTTTAATTATGCTTGAATTAGAAGCGTTGGGAGTAAGAAAAGAAGATGTTGGATGTGTTTTGGATGAACGTAGAAGGCCAAAATTAACTTTTAAGCTTCCAGGAGAAGAGAAGGCTCGAGAAATTATTTTTGTTAAACAGAATCTAAGAGAAGAAAGCCTAGAGTTGAATAATGAACTGGGAGGGAAAATTGATGTTTATTTTGAAAGGGCTTCTTTTGGTTTGCCTTATTTTTATGATGTGATTATAAAAAATACCAAAACATGGCTAAAAGATAATGGTTTTATTTTGGTTGATAGTCATACAACTTATGATGAAAATGTAAGCATGAGGCAGTTTGATGGTTTTGGCCTCAAAGAAGTTATTGTTGAAGAAATTAAAGCAAAGGCAGCTTATATTCTAAATAAGATTATGCGTAATAAATATGGATGGAAGTTTTCTTTATGGCAAAAAAAAGATCCAGTTGTTAATAGGGCCGAAAATAAATCTATTGGCGGTATCGACTTCCGTAGCCTTCCTATAGTTACTCAAGCTATCTCTAGCTTAGGTTTAACTACCATTAACCAAGAGCTGAAGATCAGGTTAATGAACTTTAATCTACGTTCTGAGCTTAATGAAATAGAAAGACTCACTAGCATAGGTATCACTCCCTCAACCCAAAGAATCAAAGAATACATCCAAGCAAGCTCTATCTCTACTGATAATTCCCCAGAAGATACCCAGAAACTACTCTCTTGTATTGCAGATATTCTTAGAAAACAAGAAGAAGAGTGCTGTACTACAGATCCTACCTTAAAAGATGTTTTAGTTATATTAGAATCAGGTGTAAGTTAACCATCGTTTTAAAACCCACATAATAATTTCAGTAATGCGTTAGTTAAAGTAGATAGGGGGGGAGCTGTTGATTCGTCATTGCGAACGACCCTGAGTGAAGCGAAGGGGAGTGAAGCAATCTCAAAACGGGATTGCTTCGTCGGGCTTCGCCCTCCTCGCAATGACGCATAAAATAATTTGAGAAAACTCCACAAAAAATTCTTGACAAAAACTTTTTTGCTTTTATAATTAGCACTCTGTAAGCAGGAGTGCTAAGATTTAATTAACAAATTTAAAGGAGGTGTAGGGCATGGATATTAAACCATTGGGTGACAGAGTAGTAATCAAGCCTCTTGAAGCTGAGGCAAAGACAAAAGGCGGAATACTTTTGCCAGATACAGCTAAAGAAAAGCCGCAAGAGGGCAAAGTAGTAGCTGTTGGTAAAGGCAGAACCCTGGATAATGGCACAACGCAGGCGCCTGAAGTAAAAGTTGGTGACAAGGTTTTATACGGAAAATATTCTGGTAATGAAATCACCACCAAAGAAGGCGAAGAGCTGTTGATTATGCGCGAAGAAGATATTCTGGCAGTGATTAAATAATAATAAAAAAGGAGAGTGAGAGTTATGGCAAAGCAATTGTTATACAGCGATGAAGCACGCCGTAAAATCTTAAGCGGTGTTGAACAGCTGGCAAAGGCAGTAAAAGTAACCCTGGGCCCAAAAGGGCGCAATGTGGTTATTGATAAAAAATTTGGTTAACCGACAATTACCAAAGACGGTGTAACCGTTGCAAAAGAAATTGATTTAGAAGACGCATTTGAGAATATGGGCGCGCAGATGGTAAAAGAAGTAGCAGAAAAAACATCTGATATTGCTGGCGACGGAACTACAACAGCTACTCTTTTAGCTGAGGCAATTTATCGCGAGGGCTTAAAGAATGTTACTGCCGGTGCAAACCCGATGTCATTAAAGCGCGGGATTGAAAAAGCAGTGGAAAAAGTAGTGGAAGAGTTGGGAAGGCTTTCTACTCCGATTAAAGATAAAAAAGAAGTGGCTCAGGTTGCCGCAATTGCAGCAAATTCTGATACAACTATCGGTGATTTGATTGCTGAAGCTATGGATAAAGTTGGCAAAGACGGTGTTATTACCGTTGAAGAGGCAAAATCAACTGCAACTACTTTAGACGTAGTTGAAGGTATGCAGTTTGACCAGGGATATTTGTCTCCTTATTTTGTTACTGATGCTGAAAGAATGGAAGTTCTTTTGGAAGATCCGTATATTTTGATCTATGAAAAGAAAGTATCTACTTTAAAAGATATTCTTCCTTTATTAGAAAAGATTGCCAGAAGTGGAAAACCACTTTTGATTCTAGCTGAAGAAGTTGAAGGCGAAGCTTTGGCAACTCTTGTCGTAAACAAAATCCGCGGCACATTCGTTGCTTGCGCAGTAAAAGCTCCGGGTTATGGAGATAGGCGTAAGGCAATGCTGGAAGATATTGCTACTCTTACCGGCGGAAAAGCTATTACCGAAGATTTAGGTATTAAGCTTGAGAATGTGGATATTGAAGACCTTGGCCGTGCAAAAAAGGTTAAAGTTGATAAAGAGAATACAACTATTGTTGAGGGAGCAGGAAAGACCGAAGCAATTAATGCTAGGATTGCCCAGATCAAAAAGCAGGTAGAAGATACTGATTCTGATTATGATAAAGAAAAGCTTCAAGAGCGTTTGGCAAAATTAGCAGGTGGAGTTGCAGTGATTAATGTTGGTGCAGCTACTGAAACCGAGATGAAAGAGAAAAAGGCACGTGTTGAAGATGCGCTCCATGCTACACGCGCAGCAGTTGAAGAAGGCATAATCCCCGGCGGCGGCGTAGGATTCGTACGTACTATCCCCACCTTGGATAAACTAAGACTCGAAGGC
>JACROS010000091.1 GCA_016214325.1 Candidatus Omnitrophota bacterium
ATAAAGCCAAAAAATATCGCCTGGATTAGTGTTGGAACTTTTAGGTTTGTTCCGCAGCTTAAGCAGGTGATTGAACGCCGCTTCCCGCAAAATATAATTTTAGATGAAGCGCTGCTGCCCGGCTTTGATGGAAAGTTGAGGTATCCTTATTATCTCCGGCGT
This sequence comes from Candidatus Omnitrophota bacterium, assembly GCA_016214325.1. Lineage (GTDB taxonomy): Bacteria > Omnitrophota > Gorgyraeia > Gygaellales > Profunditerraquicolaceae > JACROS01. The sequence goes on from JACROS010000091.1 coordinate 163, forward strand.
GAGATTTATAAGAAGATGCTTGGGTATATTTTCAAACATTCCCGTAAGCTGAAATTGTATTTATGCATGGAAGAGCGCCGGATGTGGAAGGATTTGGGCCTAGTATTTAATGGCTTTTAGGACGGGGTCAAAGTTAGAAGGCTGAATTAAATACAGTATTGGTTTTGCAATAATGTTTACTAAGGGATTCATGAATTTCGCATAAACAAAAAGTGGCATTATTTTTGCCCCAAGCCGCACTTTGGGCTCGTAATCAGTAACGCCCAATTGATAAAATCGTATGTTATTTTTAATGCAGTAGTTTAAATTATAAGAAAATGTCGCATAATAAAGGTTATATTTTCGAGAGAGTTCCTTATCAAAGCCGATAAATTTATCAATTGCGGTATCGCCTTTAATAAATAGCAGGTTAAAAGCGATAATATTACTATTGTCATAAGTAAGAAAATATTTTGCAGTATCAGGCATATATTTTGCTATATTGGTAAAGAACTCAGGCGTGAGAATTTCAAAACTAACATCAGAATCAGTAAGATTGTTTAAGTATAATTCATAAATTCTGTCTTTTACTGCGGAAATATCTTCTAATATTTCTGTTTTTAATTGTGCTAAACTTTGAGTGTCCCGGAGTTTTCGCCTTAAACTTTTACGGGTATTTTTACCAAGTTGGTTAATATAATCCTCAAGAGAAGAGGCTGAGATTTCAAGGACCGTATTTGGAAAACTTTTCATGCTGGCAAAGGATTGCTTGTGAAGATAGGTAGAGATATCTCGGTGCTTTTCGGAGAGATTAAAGAAAAGTATGGCCGTGGCTTTTTCTTTTTTAGCTGCACTCTTTATAATTTTTGCTGCTTCATTAAGAATAGTTTCTAAACCTTCATTTTTATCAATTCCAATATAGAGTTCTTCACTGGTTGGTGAGCCGACGAACAAAAGCCTAAATTTTAAGAAATTGGGGAACCATTTGTGTATCCTATGAATAACTTTTTGCAACTTGCCCTGAATAAGAGTAGTGAAAGAAAAATCACAAGTGAAAAAAGGAATGATTGCTGTAAGCTTGTTATTTCTTTTTGCCAGTAAGTAATGTATGGAAAATTCTTTGAGGTTTGATTCTTCCAAGGTTTTGTGATAGCCAAAACCCTCAATTACGCTTTCATCAAAAAGCCGGTTCCATTCTGTCTCTAGTATGTCATTGACAGAATTAGAAATTGAGAATGATAGGTTATTTTCTATTTGCATGATAAATAATATAGCAAAAATACATCTTTAGACAACATTAAAATTTACAATACTTCTTTTTATGGTAGAATAAGCGATTATTATGGCTCAGGAAAATTCAACAAAGAAAAATTTCTTTTTAAAAGCAGGCCCAAAAGCAGTGCTTTTAATCCACGGCATAACCGGCACGCCCAATGAAATGAATCATTTGGGTAAAGCCATGCATAAAGCTGGTTTTACAGTTATGTGCAATGCTCTCCCTCGTCATTGCGGCAGTCAGGATGATTTAAAGAAAGTTACCTGGCAGGAGATAGAAAGTGCTTGTGTGCGTGATTTTCAGGAATTAAGCAAAGAGCATACCCAAGTTTTTGTTGCCGGCCTTTCTATGGGGGCAATGATGGCTGTGCATCTTGCACATAAGTTTCCTGAGAAAGTTTCTGGAATTGTGGCTTTGGCTCCGACATTGTTTTATGATGGTTGGGGTTTGAGCAAAGGGAAAATCCTGCTTGAGTTTGGCTGGAGCATTCCTTTTATTAGAAATCGTCTGGGGATTCGCGAGGGCTGGCCGTATGGGCTTAAGGATAAATATTTGCGTGAGACAATCCATCGTTTTTATAAATATGCACGGGCAAAAAACCCGGATTATAAAGATTTAACACTGTTTGGTAGTCCATATTTTCCTCTTGCCTGTCTTTATCAGCACCACCAGTTTGTTAAGTTGGTAAAAAAAGAAATTCCTTTGGTTAAAACGCCCATTCTGTTGATTCATGCTCGTGAAGATGATATGGTTAGCTTGAAGAATTCGCAATATGTTTATGGCCATATCGGGTCATCTGATAAAAGCCTGGTTATTTTAGAAGACAGCTATCATATGATTACCATTGATCAGGAAAAAGAAAAAGTTATTCAGGAATCTATTAATTTCTTAAACAGGTTTAATTATGGGATATGATTGTGTAGTGATTGGTGCAGGTGTTGGTGGTCTGTTTTCTGCGTTAAACCTTGCCCAAAACGGGAAGAAAGTTTTAGTGATAGAGAAACAGCTTGTTCCTGGAGGCTGTGCCACTGTTTTCAAGAGAAAAGGCTTTGTGTTTGAGTCAAGTTTGCATTGTGTGGATAGCCTTGGTAAGAATGGGGAGATGCGTAAATACCTCGAAGAAACAGGGATTTCCCAGAAGATTGACTTTATTGATTTAAAGAATTTTGCCCGCGTAATTTATCCTGAGCATGATTTTGTCCTTGATTTCTCTGCGCCTAATTTTAAGGAATACTTGATAAAAAGTTTTCCGTTAGAAAAAGAAAATATTCAGAAATTCTTTCTGCGTATTGAAAAGTTTTACAATCAATTTGATAATTTCTGCTATTGGCCGATTCCTGAGTTTCTTAAAATGCTTATTTCTCCAATTTTTTTCAGTGAAATCATTAAAATTTCCTCACTTACCATGATGGATCTTCTAAAGCAATACACAAGAGATGAGAAGCTTATCGCAATTTTATCTGATTTGTGGCGCTTTATCGGGCTTCCTGTCTCAATGTCTTCTGCGTTTTATTTTCTTTTAGTTTTTCGGGGTTACTGTTTTGCGCCTACCTCTTATATTAGAGGAGGATTTGGCAGGTTGTTTGATGTAATGGTTCACGAGATGAAGGATAAGGGTGTTGAATTTCAGTTTAATACCTCAGTAGTAAAAGTAATAACGCAAAAAGGAAGAATAAAATCAGTAGTTACTGATAAAGGTGAAGAAATTGAAGCAAGGTCAGTGATTTCTAATGCTAGTGCCTGGGATACTTTAACTAAATTCTTAGACGACGATTCTTTTAAGCAAAAATATGTTCAAGAATTAAAGGATATGGAGAACTCAATTTCTGCATTTCAGGTTTATTTGGGGCTAAGTGTTCCTGCAAAAAACCTGGGAATGAACCAGGATATTTTTTCAATTAATACTACTTATGATCATGATAATAATTTTCAATATTGCCTGACTGGTGATTACGAAAAATGCCCGCTTGAACTGGTTGACCATGCGCAAATTGATCCGGGGCTTGTGCCAGAAGGCAAGGGAAGCCTTTTGGTGATGACTTTGGATTCTTATACTAATTGGGAAGATTTAACTGAAGCAGAATATTTGGCTAAAAAAGAAGAGGTAGCGAGAATTTTAATTAATCGAGTTGAGAAATATTTTCCTGGCTTAAATAAATCTATTGAAGTAAAAGAAGTTGCCACCCCTTTAACGGTTAAGCGTTTTACTCAAGCGCCAAAGGGAGCAATTTATGGTTTTTCTCCTTTGGTGAAACAGTCAGGAGAAAACCGTTTGTCCCAGAAAACTCGGGTTAAGGGATTATATTTAGCAGGTGCTTGGACCTGGCCGGGGCCTGGGGTGCATGGTTGTTTTATATCCGGGCTTCAGGCAGGAGATTTGGTTCTGGATTTCTTGAAAGTAAAATAATATTGACATAATTAAGCTTTTTGCTAAAATAAAGAACCATATTAGCCAATCAGGGCTTGAAATCCTACCGTAAACGTCTTTTATCACCGTAGATAATAAGAAATATTCGGAATAACAGCAGGTTTTGTTTATGAAGAACGAATTATTTATTTTTTGTATAGTATTTATACCTATATTAGGGGCGTTGATGCTGCCGCTTGTCGGCCGCTTCTCAAAGAGTCTGCGCAATGCCTTTAGTTTTGTATTTGTTTTATCGGCTTTATTCTTTTCCTGTCTTTTGATTCCTCAAGCTTTATCCGGTAAATCTGTTACTTTTGTCAAATCCCTGCCGTTAGGATTTAATTTTAGCCTTACTGCCGACGCATTGGCAGTATTTATGGCGTGTACTTCCTCGTTGGTCAGTTCAATTATTATCGTTTTTTCTTTTAATTACATCAGCCACTATGAAAATCAGGATGAATATTACTCCATGGTTACTTTGTTTTTGGGAGCGATGATGGGGCTGATTTTCTCGTCAAATTTAATTCTGCTTTATATTTTCTGGGAAATTACCGGGGTTACTAGCTGGCGTTTAATCGGTTTTTTCCGCCAAAAACAGCAGGTGCTTAAGGCGGATAAATCATTTTTAGTAACAGTTTTTGGTGCTTTGTTGATGCTTTTGGGCTTTTTGATGATTTATCAGCAGATAGGTTCATTTGATTTATCAGCAATTAAACTTGCGGCAAAAACAAGCCCTGTTCCTGTGTTGGCTCTGGTTTTAATACTTTGTGGCATATTCTCTAAGTCGGCAACGCTTCCTTTTCAGACTTGGCTTCCTGACGCAGGTGTTGCTCCTTCGCCGGTAACTGCACTCTTGCATGCTGCAGTTTTGGTGAAGATCGGTGTTTATGTTTTTGCCAGGCTTTTTATTGTGACATTTGTTGTGCCGGATTTTTTGAGGATTCTTGTCGTTATTATTGCCGCATTAAGTGCGATTATCTCAGCAGGCGCAGCTTTGCTTGAAACAGATTTAAAAAGGATTATTGCCTATTCTACTATTAGTCAGATTGGGTTTATATTTTTTGGTTTTGCCGTCGGGAATGAATTGGCGATAACCGGAGCCTTATTGTATATTTTGATGCATGGTTTGGCAAAGGCAGGTCTTTTTCTTTGTGCAGGGATCGTTGAGCAAAATACAAAAACTAAAGATATTACACAGCTGGGCGGTTTGATAAAAACTATGCCGGTTACAGCAATTTCATTTTTATTTTGTGCATTTTCTGTAATGGGAGTGCCTCCGTTTGGAGGGTTTTTCAGTAAATACCTGGTTTTTGCCGGCAGTATTAAAGCTATGCCCTTTTGGATCGTGCTGGTTTACCTGTTTGGTGCGTTCTTGACTGTAATTTATTTATTTAGAGTGTTCAATTTGGTTTTTCTTGGAGAGGGCCACGGCTTGTCGGCAAAAGAGAAGGGGCCGTTGATGATTTTTTCAGTGGCGTTATTGGCGTTTCTTTCTTTTGTAGGCGGGGTGCTTATTTATTACCCTTCTTTGTTTGCTAAAAGCGCTGCAGTACAGATGTTAGGATTAATGCGATGAATGTAAAAATATTATTCTTACCTATATTATTGCCTTTTCTTGCAGGGATTCTTTGCATTTTGGGCAGGAAACAGCGGATTTTTGCCGAAGGTATAAGCCTGGTTGCCGCGGCAATCAATTTGTTTATTGCCTTTGTTTTATTCGGGAAAAATATTAATTTTAATTTACCTTGGCTTAGTTTTGGTATTGATGTTTCTTTGCGCTTGTATCATTTTAGCGCCTTTATTATTTTAGCTGCTGCAGGTTTTGGATTCTTAATTACTCTTTATTCGCTGTTTTTTATGCGCGCGAAGGAACATCTTGGCCAGTTTTACGCCTATCTTTTAATCTCCGTAGCTTTTATTAATGGAGCGGTTTTAGCGGATAATTTAGTGGTTTTGCTTTTCTTTTGGGAAGGTTTATTAATGTCGCTTTTTGGTATGATTGCTATTGGTAATAAGAATGCTTTTAAAACTGCCACTAAAGCCTTTGTTATTAATGGAGTTACGGATTTGTGCATGATGATTGGTATTGTGCTTACTGCACATCTTGCAGGGACATTAACAATTTCAAAGATTAATCTTCCGCTTGGCCTGGGTGCCAGCATAGCTTTTATTCTTTTAATGATTGGGGCGATTTCAAAAGCAGGTTCTATGCCTTTTCATTCCTGGATTCCAGATGCAGCTACTGATGCCCCACTTCCTTTTATGGCACTTGTTCCGGCTGCATTGGAAAAACTTTTAGGGATTTATTTTCTGGCGCGTATTTCTCTGGATATGTTTCAGCTGACACATGAATCGTGGTTAAGTGTTTTGCTGATGACTGTGGGTGTAATTACTATTTTACTTGCGGTAATGATGGCGCTTGTGCAAAAAGATTATAAGCGGCTTTTGTCGTATCATGCCATAAGCCAGGTTGGATATATGATTTTAGGTATTGGTACAGCAATTCCTATAGGGATTATCGGCGGTTTATTTCATATGATTAATCATGCAATGTATAAAAGCTGTCTTTTCTTGACTGGCGGCTCTGTTGAAAAGCAGGTGGGAACTACAAATCTAGAGAAATTGGGCGGACTAGGAATAAAGATGCCGGTTACTCTTATTTGCTTTGTTATTACTGCGGCTTCTATTTCTGGCGTTTGGCCGTTTAATGGATTTTTCTCAAAAGAGTTAGTTTATGATGCTGCGCTTGAAAGAGGATTAGTGTTTTATCTTTGTGCAATTGCTGGGTCGTTCTTTACCGCGGCTTCATTCTTAAAATTAGGGCATGCTGCATTTTTTGGGAAACCTAATCCGGAAAATAATCAGGTTAAGGAAGCGCCATTAGGCATGCTTGTTCCGATGATTGTAATTGCCGCAGGTTGTATTATTTTTGGTGTTTTTAATTCTCTGCCACTTAAGTATTTGATTACACCGATATTGGGAGCAAAATTAAATGGTCATCATTTTGCAGGGATGCCAGCGAATATTAAATTAGTTGTTATCAGTGTTATTGTCCTGGTCGCAGCGATAGTAAATCATATTTTTGGGGCATCAATGAAAGGCAGCGGCCTTAAAGCATTGGATTATATTCGTTACGCTCCGATTTTATCGGGGATATATAATAAAGCAGAAAAGAAATTTTTTGATCCCTATGAAATTGGGCTGAAGATTGTTAATTTGGTTTCAACGCTTAGTTGGAAAATTGACCGGGGAATAGATTGGGTTTATGATAAATTTAGCGTTAAAACTATTTTTGGGCTTAGTATGCGGATCAGGAATTTACAAAATGGGAATTATTCACTATATTTAGTTTTATCAATCGTTTCGGCAGTGTTGGTGTTTGTGCTGTTTTTTGCTGCGTTATAGGAGATAATGTGAGCCATCTGTTGATTTTAGTGCCTTTTTGCTGTGTGATTATATTAAATCTTCCGATTAGGAAAGTAATGCGCAGTCTTGCGCCTGTGGCAGCAATTGTTTTGTCTTTACTGCAGGTTGTTATGGTGCTGTGTTTTGATTGTCACTTTTGGCAGACTCAATTTGGGATTATCGGTACATTCTTTAAATTTAATTTGGTTGTAGATAGGTTAGCCATTTTAATGCTTTTGTGTATTGGTATTGTTTCTTTTGTTACAGCGGTTATTGCCAGAGTGCTTATAAAAGAGAGGAAAGAAAGATTTGATTTTGCCAGCCTCTTATTGATTTCTTTGTCAGCTTTAAATGGCATTGTTATGGTGAGGGATATTTTTTCTTTGTATGTTTTCTTAGAAATCGCAGCAGTGATTTCATTTATCCTGATTGCTTTTAAAGCTAATCTTTTGGCTTACGAAGGTGCATTTAAATATATTATTTTCTCGGCAATAGCCAGCATATTCTTGCTTTGTGGTACGTCGTTACTTTTGATTACTTCCGGCTCAACTGATTTTTCTCTGATTAACGCCAGCCTCACTGCGCAGGCATTTAGTCCTTCTATTATTCTGGCTGTGGGGCTTTTTCTAGTGGGGTTGTTTATTAAAGCAGGAGTTGTGCCTTTTCACTGGTGGCTTCCGGATGCTTATTCTGAAGCACCAAGCCCTGTGTCAGTTTATTTAGCAGGGATTGTTACTAAGGCAGTCGGGGTATATGCTTTAATTAGAGTTGCTGTTTCGGTGTTTGGTATGCATAAATCTATTTGCACAGTTTTTCTTTTACTAGGAGCTGTTACCATTGTGGTCGGTGCGGTTGCAGCTATTACACAAACTGATTTTAAAAGAATGCTTTCCTATTCAAGTATAAGCCAAGTTGGCTATATTATTCTGGCCTTAGGAAGTGCTAGTCCGCTTGGTATTGCGGCAGCTTGTTTTCATTTATTTAACCATGCAATATTTAAATCGCTTTTATTTGTTAATGCGGCAGCGGTGGAGTTACAAACCGGAACTCGTGATATGGACAAGGTCTCTGGTTTGAGCCAAAGAATGCCGATAACTGGCCTGACTTCTGTACTAGGGAGTTTGTCTTGTGCAGGCATTCCTCCTTTAGCTGGATTCTGGAGTAAACTTTTGATTGTCATCGCACTTTTATCTACGGGGCATTTTGTTTATGCTGTTGTTGCGGTGCTAGCAAGCGTTGTTACTTTGGGGTATTTTTTGGTTATGCAGAGAAAAGTTTTCTTTGGTAAGATTAGCGAAGAGTTTTCAAATATAAAAGAGGCGGGCTTGGGGATAGTTGTCCCGGAGATTATTCTTGCGGCAATTACCGTGGGAATCGGAATATTTTTCCCGGTAATATTAAACAGGTTCATTTTGCCTCTTGGAGGTTAATGTGCATTTAAATTATCTTATTTTGGTGGTATTGGTGCTTGCGGCTTTATGGACGGTAATGACACGTAGTTTAATTCGCGCGGCGATTGGCTTGGCTGCAACAAGCGCGGTATTGACCATTATTATGTTTAGGCTCAATTCGCCTTTAGCGGCAGTGTTTGAGCTTTCAGTGTGTGCCGGATTAATTTCGGTTTTATTTGTCAGCACCATTAGTCTTACTCAGCCTTTAAATAAAGAAGAAGTCTTGGCGCACATGAAAGAAAGATTGGGCCGGTTTTGGGTTTTGCCTTTTTTAGTAATTGCTATAGGACTAACTTTAAGCTTCATTCAGTTTAAACTTAACCTTAGGCTTCCTGCGCCTGAAGCTGAAAAAGATGTGCGTGCTGTTTTGTGGAATCTTAGGCAGCTTGATTTACTGGGACAGATTATTATTCTTATTACCGGTGTTTTTGGTGTGGTAATATTATTTAGGGAGAGGTTAAAGAAATGAGTGCTTCGGCAGTTTATTTATTCTGGATTTTCGGTATTTTTATTGTCATGCTTTTTAGTATTGGGCTATATTGTATCTTAGCTACATTTAATTTAATTCGTGCTTTAATTGGTGTGGAGATTTTAATTAAGGCGGTAACTTTGTTAATTATTGTTGCAGGTTTCTTAAGCGGGCACACAGCTTTAACTCAGAGTTTGGTAATTACCATGATTGTTATTGAAGCTGTGGTAATGACTATTGCTGTAGGTATTGTTTTAGGGATTCATAAACAAAATAAATCTTTGGATGTTAGAAAAATCAGAAGTTTAAAAGGTTAATCTATGTATAAATTTTTACTTAGCCCTCCAGCAGCATTTATGATTATGCTTGCATTTTTTTGGCTGCTTTCATTTATTTTTGGCAAGCTTGCTTTTAAAAAAGAAAAAGTCAGCTCAGAAACTGGAGAGCCGTATGCCTGCGGAGAGGATAATTATAATCATCTCGCCCAGCCGGATTACACTAACTTTTTCCCATATGCATTCTTTTTTACTTTAGCGCATGTTGCGACATTGATTATTACAACGATTCCTATGGAAACTGTGGCTACTTTTGCCATGGCAGCTTTTTATATTCTAGGAGCAATAATTGGATTGTATATTTTGTTAAGAAGGCAGGGTTAGTTATGAATGTAGTGCAAAAAGTAATTAATTGGTCGCGTTTAAAATCTCCTTGGGTTTTGCATTTTAATACCGGAGCCTGTAATGCTTGTGATATAGAGATTATTGCGGCTCTTACTCCGCGCTATGACCTGGAGCGTTTCGGGGTATTGTTAAAAGCAACTCCTCGTCATGCTGATATTTTATTGTGTTCCGGCCCAGTAACTAGGCAAATAGAGGATAGGTTAGTGCGTATTTATGAGCAGATGGCCGAGCCGAAGTTTGTTGTGGCAGTAGGTACTTGTTCTTGCTCGGGTGGAGTTTTTAATGGTTGTTATAATATTAAGGGTGGAATTAATGCGGTTATTCCGGTGTCTGCTTATATCCCGGGTTGTCCGGCGAGCCCTAAAGCAATTATGGACGGAGTAGTAAAGTTGTTGCAGAGTCTTGAGCAGAAAGAAGGCAAATAGTATGGAAAATAATATTATTCAGGAGCTGGTTAAAGAATTTAATTTTCCTGAAACAAGCATTAGACAGCCCAGAGAAAGAAGAATATCTCTAGAAGTAGGATTGGATAAATTTACAGATGTTTTGGAATATTTAATGAAGCATTTTAATTTTACACATTTATGCACTATTACCGGTTTAGATGAGGGGCAAAATTTAAGTTTTATTTATCATTTGACTAAAGAAGGCGGTATTTTAATAAATATAAAAGTTAGCGTTCCAAAGGAAAATCCAGTGATTAAAAGCATTATTCCATATTTTGCCGGAGCTGAGATTTATGAGAGAGAACTGGTAGATTTATTTGGGGCTAAGGTTGAAGGTTTGCCATCGGGCAATCGTTATCCATTAACTGATAATTGGCCGGCTGGGCAGTTTCCTTTACGTAAGGATTGGAAACAGGATATGCTTGATAAGAAAGCAGGTGAAAATGCATAATCCATCAGAAGAATTTAAAATACCAATTGGCCCTCAGCATCCGGCATTAAAGGAGCCGGAAAGTTTTAGCGTGGCCCTGCGCGGTGAGAAGATTTTAGGTGTAGACATCCGCCTCGGATATAATCACCGCGGTATTGAAAAAGCTTGTGAAGAGCGGACATATATTCAGGATATGTATTTAATTGAGCGTGTCTGCGGAATTTGTTCGCATTCTCATTCTACTTGTTTTATTCAGGCAGTAGAGGAGATTGCAGGTTTAGCTGTGCCAAGAAGAGCTTTGTATATTCGTACGCTTGTAGCTGAGCTTGAGCGTATTCATAGTCATCTTTTATGGCTAGGGGTTGCCGGGCATGAAATAGGTTTTGATACTTTGCTTATGTATACCTGGCGCGATCGTGAAATTGTGATGGATATTCTTGCTGAGCTGACGGGCAATCGCGTTAATTATGGAATAAATACTATTGGGGGAGTCAGGCGCGATATTTCTTCTATTCAGATTCAGGAGACACTTAAGGCTATGGATTTATTAGAAGAAAGAACCAAATATTATATTGAGCTTGGCCTTGAAGAAACTACTATTATTAAGCGTTTGTCAGGAGTTGGTGTGTTGTCGTATGAAGATTCTTTGCATTTTGATGCGGTTGGCCCGACTGCGCGTGCTTCTGGAGTAAAGCGAGATGTGCGTAAAGATGATCCGTATGCTTCTTATGGAGAAATTTCATTTGATGTGATTACAGATACTGGCGCAGATGTTTACGCCAGGACAATAGTGAGGCTCAAGGAATTAATGGAGTCATATAAAATTGTTCGCCAGTGTTTGAAGAATTTGCCCGATGGGCCAATTACAGTTAGGGCTCCTCGTAAGATTCCTGCAGGTGAAGCGCTTAGCCGTTATGAGGCTCCGCGTGGAGAAGATGTGCATTATGTTAAATCAAATGGAACTGATAAACCTGAAAGAGTAAAGGTTCGTGCGCCCACACTAGCAAATGTTCAGGCGGTAAAACATATGTTAAAGGATAGATTTTTGGCTGACATGCCGATTGTAATTGCTGCAATTGATCCGTGTTTTTCTTGTACTGATAGATTAGTGTCTTTAAAAGATGATGATAAAAAAGCAGATGTAATGACTTGGCAGGCTCTGCATGATTATAGTATTAAATGGCACAGCCAGCGCGGGGTAGATTTTGGAAAGCTTAACAAGAAGTTGCAAGAAAGGCTGAGTAAGTAATAATGTTTAACGCGATGTTTTCAATGATAATTTTTCCGGGGTTTTTGTTTCTAGCAGCACTTTCTTTTTTAGGAGAGTTTATTGACCGAAAGATTTATGCCCGCCTGCAAAATAGAGTTGGCCCGCCGTGGTTTCAGCCGGTGGCAGATTTTATAAAATTATTAGGTAAGCAGGAAATTATCCCCACAGAGGCGAATCAGACAATGTTTAAAATGGCGCCTTTATTTGCCACGGCATCCGTGGTAACTGCGTTTTTTTATATTCCCCTCTGGACGCCAGAGGCGATGTATTCATTTAACGGGGATATTCTGGTGGTGTTGTATCTTTTGACAATTCCGACTTTGTCGTTTTTTATTGGCGGATGGTATTCAACATCTTTGTATGCGCGTATCGGGACAGTGCGTTCCCTCACACAGTTGTTTGCTTATGAGGTTCCGCTTTTTATGGGGATACTTTCATCAGCGCTTCTTGCTAATACTTGGAGTCTGACAAAGATTACCGAGTTTTACGTAGCCCATCCTTGGTTATGGTTAATGAATTTAGGTGGTTTTATTATTTCTTTAATTGCTTTGTTAGGAAAATTAGAAAAGACCCCATTTGATATTCCCGAAGCAGAAACTGAAATTGTTGCTGGAGCCTTTACTGAATATAGCGGTAAACTTTTGGCATTTTTGAGATTGACATTAAATATTGAAATGATTGTTGGTGCAGCACTGCTGTCGGCGGTATTCTTGCCGTTTGCTTTGACATATAACCCTTATTTAGATTTTGTTATTTTTTTAATTAAGCTTTTGTCAATTACCTTTCTGATTTCTTTAGCGCGCACAGTTGTGGCGCGTTTAAGAATTGACCAAATGGTTAATTTTTGCTGGAAATATTTGGTGCCGCTTGCTATGATGCAGCTTTTATTAAACTTGGCAGTTAAAGGAGTGATGATTAAATGAGACCAGGTAAGATGTTAAGGGAGGTTTTACGTACAGGGCTTAAAAAGCCGGTTACAGTATTGTATCCGAAAGAGAAATTAGATCTTCCTGAGCATTTTCGCGGAAAGCTTAAATTTAATCCTGAGAAATGTATTGGCTGCAAGCTTTGTATGAAAGATTGTCCGACAAATGCCATTGTTATAAATCAGGTAGGTGAAAAGCAATTTGAAGCTGCGATAGATTTAGGTAAATGTATTTATTGTGCGCAGTGCGTGGATTCTTGTTTAAAGAAAGCATTGGAATACACAAAAGAAGTAGAGCTGGCACAGCTTGACGCGCAGAAATTAAAGGTGGTTTTTGGTGCAGAAATTAAAAGCGACACTAAGAAAACATCTTTGTAGCGCAAAAAAAACAGTTTTCTTGGGAGTTGGCTCAGATTTGCGCGCAGATGATGCTGCAGGGTTAATTGTAGCAGAAAATTTATCCCGTCTTTTTAAGAATAATCCTTATTTTAAAAGTGTTTTTGGCTCCACTAGCCCGGAAAATTTCACCGGAGAGATTAAACAGTTTTGCCCTACACATGTTTTAATTATCGATTCTGCTGACCTTGGGAAGAAGCCTGGTTGTGCTGAGGTTGTTGATTTTGATAATATTCATGGCACAAATATTGGTACGCATCGAATGTCTTTGAAGGTTATGGCAGATTATTTGAAAGCTTGCCTTGGCTGCAAGGTTGTTCTTTTATGTATCCAGCCTAAAATTGTTTCGTTTGGCCTAAAACCATCGCAAGAAATAAAAAAAACTGCAAAAGTACTTGCTAAATTAATCAGGGATGTTTTTAGCGCTAAGGAGTGATTTGGTTCTGTTTGCAGGAAGTGGTTTAATTTCATGAAAATAATAGTATAATAACTTTGCGCAAGTAGCTTTTGAAGAAAGGAAGGCAAAATGAAGAATATCGCGTTACTGGTTATGTTGTTTTGTGCAGGAGGTTTATTTATTTCGCAGAAAAATATTGTTTATAGCCAGGAAACTGCTGTAAATGCCGATACTATAGTTATTTCTGGAGTGGTTGATTTTGTTGATCCAGAGAATCTTGGTAAGGGCAGAAGAGCAGAAATATATATAATAGATGAGAGTGGGCGTAAGATTAAGTTTTTGGTTGATTTTGAGGCTGTGATAAGTAATAAAGGTGGAGAAAACATTACGGCTAGAGAAATTAATAAAGGAGACAGAGTAGCAATTAATTATACAGTTAATAAAGAAGGCACAAATATAGCAAAGTCTGTAAAAGTTGTTGAATAGGCAGTTTTTGATAGATTATTCTGATTTATTTTATCCTTAAGTTGTGGTAAAATTACAATTCTTGCGAAGATTATGCGCCTGTAGCTCAATTGGATAGAGCACTTGCCTACGGAGCAAGTTGTTGCAGGTTCGATTCCTGCCAGGCGCATTATTTAAAATATTTACAAGTATTAGAGTAAGTTGCATAATAGGTGCAATGTGCTAAAGAGACATCAATTATACATGTCTGAAGCGTTTAAAGAGGCGCAAAAGGCATTTGATGAAGATGAAGTGCCAGTGGGGGCAGTAGTTGTACATCAGGGTAGGGTTATTGCCCGTGGACATAATCAGGTAGAGCGTCTTAAAGATCCGACGGCACACGCTGAGATGTTGGCTTTAACCTCAGCAGCTAATTATTTAGATTGCAAGTGGTTGAATGAGGCGTCGTTATATGTTACTATTGAGCCATGCAGCATGTGCGCTGGTGCTCTGGTTTTAGCAAGAATAAAAGAAGTTATTTTTGGTGCGTGTGACCCTAAGACCGGTGCTTGTGGTTCAGTGGCAAATATTGTAAATCACAAGAAGCTTAATCATCGTATAAAGGTCTCAAGCGGTGTTTTAAAAGATGAATGCAGTTCTTTGCTAAAGGAATTTTTTAAGAAGAAGAGAAAGAAAGGTCATGCAAATTAGTAAGACTCGTTTAGGCGGATTAAGGCGTATTGAATTGCATGGTAATCCGGGCACGCATGAGGGTAGAAGTAAAGGTGGTAAGAAAACAATTAGTTTGTTCAAAAATAACCCTGCTTTAGCCAAGAGATCTAGGTTTGTTATTAGAAAAGAAATTAATTATCCAAGAAGGTCTGTTGAATTAGCTGAATTAGTAGGGGTTATTTTAGGTGATGGCGGTTTGCCGGGCAATCACCAATTAACTATTTCTTTTAACAAGAAGACAGATAAAGAATATTTAATATTCTTAGGTAACTTCTTAAAGAAGTTATTCTCGGTAAATTATCATGTGCATTTTCGCAAGAATTGTAATGGCGCAGATATTGTTGTAAGTAGCACTAATCTAGTTAAGTTTTTGTTGAAACAGGGGTTGATTTCAGGTAATAAGGTTAAGAATCAAGTAGATATACCTAAGTGGATATATAACAAAACTTCTTATCAAAAAGCATGTCTTCGTGGTTTAATAGATACTGATGGAAGTTTTTATTGTCATAGGTATAATGTTAATGGAAAAAAATATACTTATCTTAAATTATGTTTTGCAAATCGTTCTAAAATATTATTGTGTTCTGTGCTAGAAATATTAAGGAAGTTTAATTTTGAAGCTTTTTTGCATGGGGATCAAGTCTTTATTTATTCAAAGCAAGGAATAAGTAAATATTTTGAAGAGATTGGTTCTCATAATCTCAAACATTTAAATAAATTTAGTAAATTTTTTGATAATTAATCTGGAGAGGTGCCGGAGCGGTCGAACGGAGCTTCCTGCTAAGAAGTTGACTTGAGAAATCGGGTCCCTGGGTTCAAATCCCAGCCTCTCCGCCATTGTGGACGCTCAGGCGAACCCTGTCCTATGCTGGTAACAGCAACGGGCAGGGTTTCCTGTTTTTTAGGGTCAATTTGGCAGGTTAGTTCCTCGAAAGGCTCACCGATATACATCCGCATTATCACGTG
>JACROS010000096.1 GCA_016214325.1 Candidatus Omnitrophota bacterium
AATATTAATCGTATTTCAAAAAAGCTTGGTAAGGTTACTAATGTTGCAATTCGCATCAATCCTGACGTGGAGCCGAAAACTCATAAGTATATCACTACCGGAAAACTTAACAATAAATTTGGCATTGATTTTAAGAGTGCCCAGCAGATTTTTCTTTTGCGCAGAGCATTAAAAAATATCAGGATTTCGGGTTTACATATTCATATTGGTTCTCAGATTACCGAGAGCCAGCCATATGTTGCAGCAATTACTAAGATGATCGCCTTTATTAAGAATCTTAAGAAAAATGGAGCTAATATTGAATATTTAAATATTGGAGGAGGGTTGGGAATAGTTTATGATAAAGAAACTCCTCAGACAGCTGATGATTATGCCAGGAAAGTTTTGCCTTTGTTAAAAAAATCAGGTCTTAAAATTATTATGGAACCTGGAAGGTTTATTGTGGGAAATGCCGGAATACTTGTGACTAAAGTTTTATATGTCAAAAAAACCCCAAAGAAAAAGTTTATAATTGTTGATGCCGGGATGAATGATTTAATTCGTCCATCTTTGTATGAGGCATATCATAATATTTTGCCTTTGCAGGAGACAGGCGGTTCCTTGACAGTAAAAGTCGACATTGTTGGCCCAATCTGCGAAAGCGGAGACTTTCTAGCAAAAGAAAGAATGATGCCGAGATTAAAAGAAGGAGATTATTTGGCAGTGATGAGTGCTGGGGCTTATGGATTTAGTATGTCTAGTAATTATAATTCTCGTAAAAGAGTCCAGGAAGTAATGGTGACAAAAAAAAGAGCAGTAGTGATTAGAAAGAGAGAAACGAGCCAGGATTTGATTAGAAATGAAATGATGCTTAAGGCATTTGTATAAATATGAAGAAAATTGAATTTACAAAAATGGTTGCTTCAGGAAATGATTTCATAGTTATTAAAGAGCCTTTGAAATTTTCTGTTTCTTTGAAGGAGTTTGCTAAGAAGGTTTGTGATAGAAAATTCGGTATTGGCGCTGATGGATTGCTTGTGGTGGAGAAATCGAGACTTGCTGATGCAAAGATGCGTATTTTTAATGCCGATGGTTCTGAAGCAGAGATGTGTGGAAATGGCGCGCGCTGTTTTGCCTATTTTCTAGCTGCACTCCGCAAACCGCACGCTGCAAACCTAAAATTTGAAACAAAGGCAGGAATTATTAATGCTGAAGTTAACAAAGAGAGTGTTAAAATAAAATTAACTGAGGCGCATAGCTTAAAGTTTAATATTTCGATTTTGATAAATGGCCGTAGAATGAAGGTGAATTTTATCAATACCGGTGTTCCGCATGCAGTAGTTTTTGTGGATGGCCTAGAAAATATTGATGTTTCTGGTCTTGGCAGGCAGATACGTTATCATAAGCAATTTGCTCCGGCGGGAACTAATGTAAATTTTGTGGAGGTTTTAGGAAATAATTCTATCAAGATACGCACCTACGAAAGAGGGGTAGAAGATGAAACCCTTGCCTGTGGCACAGGCTCAGTTGCCTCCGCTTTAATTACTAGTTGCCTGGTTGCGAGTTGTGGAAAGATAAATGTGCATACTCAAGGTGGCGAGGTTTTAAAAGTTTATTTTGATAAAGTTGATAATAAATTTAACAATATTTGGCTGGAGGGAACTGCAAGTATAGTTTACAAAGGAGAATATTATGTTTAGAGGCTCAATTGTTGCCATAGTAACTCCGTTTAAGAATGCTTTGATTGATGAAAAAAAGCTTAGAGAGTTGATTGATTTTCAAATTAAGAATGGTACTTCTGGGATCGTGCCTTGCGGCACAACTGGTGAATCAGCTACTTTATCTTTTGCTGAGCATGAAAGGGTAATTGAGATTACTATTGATCAGGTGAAGAAAAGAGTGCCCGTGATTGCCGGGACAGGTTCAAATTCAACTCAAGAAGCAGTTATGTTGACAAAGCATGCTGCGCATATGGGGGCGGATGCATCTTTGCAGGTTTCTCCTTATTATAACCGTCCGACTCAAAAAGGGCTTTATGAGCATTTTAAGGCCGTGGCTGATGCAGTAGATATTCCGATTATTTTATATAATATTGCATCGCGCACAGGTGTTAACATTGAACCAGAGACTATTCAAAAACTGGCTAAGAGTTGTAAGAATATTGTAGCAGTTAAGGAGGCCTCTGGCAGCCTTGATCAAATGTCGCGCATAAGATCCCTGTGCGGCAAAAATTTTGATTTAATTTCTGGAGACGACAGCCTTACTCTGCCGGTTTTATCTATTGGCGGAACAGGCATAATTTCTGTGGTTGCAAATATTGTGCCAAAAGATGCCGCCGAGATGGTGAGTGCTTTTGAAAAAGGAAATATCAAAAAGGCCCAGGAACTGCATTTTAAACTATTACCTTTAATAAAAGCAATGTTTATTGAAACTAATCCTATTCCGGTAAAAACCGCAATGGGATTACTGGGTATGTGTGATCCAGATTTGCGCCTTCCTATGTGCGCAATGTCGCCGGATAATGTGGAGAAATTGAAGAAAGCTTTAAAGGAATACGGTTTATTGTAAAGAGGAGCAATAATGATTAAGCTTGGAATTGCTGGTGTTTGTGGAAAGATGGGAAGAAGGATTTATGAACTAGCTTCTTATGATAAAGATTTCGAGATTACTTTGGCCCTTGAGCAAAAAGGCACTCCTGTGATTGGTAAGGAGCTGGGTAAACTGAGAATTTCTTCAAGCCCGGATGGTTTATTTCTTACTGATGTGTTTGTGGATTTTACTTTGCCAGATGGTACTGAGGTTAATCTGGATTATGTTGCCCGTTATAGAAAAGCAGTAGTAATCGGAACAACCGGATTAAATCAGGCACAAGTGCAAAAAATTGAGGAGATTTCAAAAGTTGTGCCGGTTGTTTATTCGCCTAATATGTCTGTTGGTGTTAATGTTTTGTTTCAGGTGTTACCTGATATTGCCAAAAGGCTTGGCCCGGATTACAGTGTAGAAATTATAGAGGCTCATCACAAGGCAAAGAAAGATGCTCCTTCAGGAACTGCCAAAAAATTGGCTGAGGTGATTGCTGGTGTTACTAAAAAAGAAATTCCTATTCATGCAGTTCGTTTAGGAGATATTTTTGGGGATCACACGATTATTTTCTGCGGCAATTCTGAACGTATTGAAATTAAGCATCAGGCGCATTCCAGGGATTTGTTTGTAGTTGGTGCGTTAAAGGCGGCAAAATGGGTGTTTAATAAAGCGCCGGGACTGTATTCGATGCAGGATGTATTGAAAACGTAAATCGTAATTGGTAATTAAATTAAGAAATTACGGTTTACCATTTACGAATTACCAATTACGGGGTTAAAAAATATGATCCAAATATCTAACAGGCTAAAAAGATTGCCTCCATATCTATTCCTTGAAATTGATAAGGCAAAGAGGAAGGCGAGAGCAGAAGGCAGGGATATTATTGATTTAGGTATCGGCGATCCGGATCAGCCAACGCCAGGTTATATTATTGAGGCTTTACATAAGGCAGCTCAGGATCCGGTTAATCATCGTTATGCGCTTGATCAAGGTATGCCAGCTTTACGACGATCAATAGAGGGTTGGTATAAAAGGCGGTTTAATGTAAATTTAAATCCCGATACAGAAGTCCTTCCTCTAATTGGCTCCAAAGAAGGTATTGCGCATTTTCCTTTTGCTTTTCTTAATGCAGGCGATTATTCTTTGGTTCCTGATCCATGTTATCCTCCTTATAAGGGTGGAGCAATTCTTGCTGGTGCGAAGCCGTATCTTATGCCGCTGCGTCGGGAGAATGCTTTCTTGCCGGATTTAAATAAAATTCCGAAGAGTATTTTAAAGAAGGCAAAAATAATTTTTGTTAATTATCCGAATAATCCAACTGGTGCTACCTGCGATAGGGGTTTCTATGCTGAAGTTATAAAATTTGCCAGAAAGCATAATTTGATTGTAGTTTCAGATTTGGCTTATTCGGAAATGAGTTATGATGGTTATAAGCATTCTAGCATGCTTGAGCTTGATGGCGCCAAGGATGTGGTGATTGAGTTTCATTCTTTGTCTAAGACTTATAATATGACTGGTTGGCGTATAGGCTGGGCATGTGGTAATGCTGAATTAGTGCAGGCTCTGGCTAAGGTGAAATCAAACATTGACTCTGGAATATTTACAGCTGTTCAATTTGCTGGTGTAGCTGCTTTAGAAGGGCCGCAGGAGCATGTTACAAATATGTGCAGGCTTTACCAGCAAAGACGAGATTGTTTAGTAAGTGGTTTAAAATCACTTGGCTGGGAAGCTAGTAATCCGAAGGCAACATTTTATGTCTGGATAAGTGTTCCAAAAAAAAGCAACTCTATTAGTTTTGCGTCATTACTGTTAGATAAAGCAGATATTGTGGCTACTCCGGGAGTTGGTTTTGGTGAATCAGGAGAAGGGTATATCCGCATGGCGCTGACAGTTTCTGAGCAAAGAATCAAAGAGGCGATTGAACGTTTAAGAAAAATCGGCTAATGTTAACCTGTTATTTGGGCGTGGGTTCAAATTTGGGTGATAGACTGAAAAATATTAAATTATCAATCCAGAAGATTGATACCTTAAAAGAAACAAAAGTGATTAAGGTGTCTAGGATAATTGAAACTAAGCCGCTTGGCGGGCCGAGGCATCAGCCGAAATTTCTAAATGCCTGCTTAAGAATTCAAACCAGCCTTTCTCCGAAAATTCTACTTAAAAAACTAAAAATAATTGAAAATGAAATAGGCAGAAGAAAAACAGTGCGTTTTGGCCCTCGCATAATTGATTTAGATATTTTGCTTTATGGGGATAAATCTGTGCGCACAAAACTGCTAAGGATTCCGCATCCGCGTTTGTTTGAACGTAGTTTTGTTGTGGAGCCCCTAACTGAGGTTTTATGAAAATAGTAAATGATCCTGTAAAAGCGCAGAAGATAATTAAAGAGCTTAAGTTAAAAAGAAAAAGTATTGGCTTGGTGCCGACAATGGGAGCATTGCATGAGGGGCATTTGAGCTTGATTCGTAGTTCCTGCAAAGAAAATGATTTTACAGTAGTAAGTATTTTTGTTAATCCTGTGCAATTTGGCCCAAAAGAAGATTTAAATAAATATCCTCGGCCGATTAAAAATGACCTTGTTCTTTGTAAGAAAGCTGGTGTAGATTTAGTGTTTCATCCAATGGCTGAGAATATTTATCCGCAAGGGTATAAAACATGGGTTACTGTCGACGGGCTAAGTAAGGAGCTTTGTGGAAAATCGCGGCCGGTTCATTTTCGCGGAGTAACAACTGTTGTAGCAAAATTGTTTAATATTATCCAGCCAGATGCAGCTTATTTTGGGCAGAAGGATGCTCAGCAGGCAGTCATTATAGAGAAAATGACGCAAGATTTGAATTTCCTCGTAAAAATCCAAGTAATGCCGACGGTGCGAGAGAGGGATGGCTTGGCATTGAGCTCAAGGAATATTTATCTTAATAAACAAGAAAGGCAGGATGCTTTAGTTTTGCAGCAAGTTTTAGATTTAGCAAAAAGCGTGATTAAATCCGGAGAAAGAAATACCCAAAAAGTTATTTTTTTAATGCGCCGGTTTATTGAGCACAAGAATTCTGCTAAGATTGATTATATTGAGATTGTTGATTGCAATAATTTACTGCCAGTAAAAATAATCTCTGGAAAGTGTTTAGTTGCTCTTGCTGTGTGGATTGGGAAAACAAGATTAATTGATAATGTAATAGTAACTAGCAATAGGTGATTGGTATGGCTAGGTTAAAAATTGGAATTGTAGGATGTGGCGCAATCGGAAGTTCTTTGGCTGGGGCAATTGTTAGTGATTTCTCAAAAGATGCCCAGCTGTCTGCGCTTTTTGATTTTGATATTACTAAGGCCCAAAGATTATCTAGCAAGGTTAAAAGAAATTCTCTGGCAGTTGAAACTCTTGTTCAGTTGATTCGCAAATCAAGATTGGTGATTGAATGTGCTTCGGCAGGAAGCTCGTTTGATATTGCTAAGACTGCATTAATGGATTCAAAAGATGTTTTGATTATGAGCGTAGGAGGAGTTGTTGGAAAATTGCCTTATTTAATTAGTTTGGCCAAGAAGAATAAATGCAGGATATTTATTCCTAGCGGCGCGATTGCAGGAGTGGATGCCCTAAAAGCTGCAAGCTTATATAAGATTAAGAAAGTAACCCTTACGACTCGGAAAAATCCGGTCTCATTTGAATCTGTTGAATATGTTAAGAGAAAAAGAATAAATTTAAAAGGCTTGGCTAGAGACAAGGTTTTGTTTTTTGGGCCGGCAAAAGAAGCAGTGAAGCATTTTCCGCAAAACATAAATGTTGCAGCAGTATTAAGCTTGGCTGGTATCGGAGAAGAAAGAACATTGGTAAAGATAATTGCTTCTCCGAAAACTAAAAGAAACATTCATGAAATTCAAATAGATTCTGAAGCAGGGGAGATTTTTACGCGGGTTGAGAATATTCTTCATCCGGATAATCCCAAGACAAGTTATTTAGCAGTTCTTTCGGCAATGGCAACATTAAGGCAGATTTTTATGCCTGTTAAAATCGGCAATTAATTTCGCATTTGGCGAAGTTACTGTGCAGATAAAATTAATAAACTGAAGGGGGGTGAATCAGCATGGCAGAAAAAGTCACAAAGGTGGGAATTAAAAGAGAAAAAGGCTATCTCTATTACCTTGATAAACAAGGTGATGTTTCTTGCGCAAAAATGGCAAGGGGCAACAAAAAAGGAGGCAGCCCGAAGAAAGTAGCAAAGTGTGGTATTAAGAGAAAAGAAGGCTACTTATACTTCATTGATAAACAGGGCGATGTCTCTTGTGCCAAAATGAAAGTCGGCGGGAAAAAGAAGAAAAAGAAGTAATCCCCCCAAAATAAGAGGTGAGCCCCTGTAAACGCTTGTATCTTGCATTTACAGGGGCTTTCTTCCATATGATGAATTTATTCCTAAAAGAAAAGAAAATATTGTTATTAATTTCTGCAGTTTTATTTTATCTAGTTTATTTTATCCTGATTAGCGTCATGAAATATAATTCATTTTCATTTCATGATTTTGATTTGGCTGTGCACGCACTTACCATGTGGAATATTGTGCATGGAGGAATTTATAACTCAATATTAGGAATTCCTTTTTTAGGAAATCACGTACATTTAATTTTGTTTTTAATAGCACCAATTTACGCTGTGTTTTCTCACCCCTTAACATTGCTTGTTTTGCAAACCTTGGCGCTAGGATTAACTGCTATTCCATTATATAAGCTGGCCAGTAAGATATTAGGAGAGAATTGGGGATTGATTATTGGAATTGTGTATCTTTTCTATCCGCCGCTAGGTTATACAAATTTATTTGAGTTTCATCCTCCGGTATTTGCCACGCTTTTCTTACTATTGACCTGCTATTATTTTGAATTAAACTCCTTTCCTAAATTTTTACTTTTTATGATTTTGTCTATGCTTTGCCAGGAGAATATTGCTCTTGCTGTAATCATGTTTGGGTTTTTGAGTTTTTTTAAGAAAAAAGGTTTAAAGTGGGTATTAACTCCTTTATTTGCAGGCAGCGGTTATTTCTTAATTTCAATGCGGGTCATGTCTTATTTTAATCAAAATACTATACAATTCTTGAGTATTTATAGTTATTTAGGAAATTCTTCAGGTAATATGCTGGGAAATTTGTTTTATCGTCCGGATTTGTTTTTAAAAGTTTTATTTAGGAAAGAATGTTTGTTTTTTCTTTTTAATCTA
>JACROS010000095.1 GCA_016214325.1 Candidatus Omnitrophota bacterium
ATTTAAGCGTTTGCAGTCTTCGATGGTGGCGGTGCTAGTGGCAAGTCAGGACTTGCCGAGAGGGACCATTATTGATGCGTCTATGGTGGCTACTCAGGTTGTTCCTGAAAAATATGTCCGTCCAAATGCGGCAACAGCTATGGACGCAGTAGCTGGGATGGGAGTTGTTGAAGATATTGTAAAAGGGGATCAGATTACTGCAGATAAAGTTACCCAGGTAGAAGGTGGAAGTAGGCAGAAGTATAGTCAAAAAGAAAGCGGATTATCAGAAGTTACTCCCGGAGGGAAAAGGGCGATTACAATCTCAGTAGATAATATTTCTGCGTTAGCTGGGATGGTTAAGCCTGGTGATTTTGTGGATGTGATTGCTATTGTTGCTCTGCCTGATTCCTCTCTTGGGGAAAAGAATGCAAAGAAAAAAGACACAAGCATTGTCCCTTTATTTCAAAACGTTTTAGTTTTGGCAGTAGGAGATGAAATTTTGTCTCCTCAAAAAGGGATGATTTTTAAAACTAAAGAAGGAGATAAAAAGAAAGACATTTCTCCTTTAATTACTTTGGCTGTATCTCCCGAGGAAGCAAACTTAATTTCTTTTGTCAGCGAACAGGGTAAAATCAGATTGGTGCTGCGCGCTCCTGGGGATACTAACGTTGATAAGGCTAAGCCGGCTGATTGGGAAACTTTGTTAAATTATATATCTCCTGCTAGTGCTGAAGTTGAGAAGCCGAGGGAAGAAAAAGGATATGTAGAGATTTATCGGGGTTTGAACAAAGAAAGAATGCCTTTGTCTGGCAAACAATAGAGGGAACAATAATGACAAAAAGAATCTTAAAAGGTTTTATTGTTTTTGGTTTTGCAGTTTTATGTTGTTTCGGTATTTTAGGTGCTGCGGATAAATCTGATGATGCCTTGGTTATGTATGTAGGAGATACCCAGCCTATACTTGCTTCTAGCCCGACTAGGATAGTAATTTCCAATCCTCAGGTTATTGATGTATTAGAAGTGAGCAAAGATTCTATTATTGTTTCTGGGAAAGGCCGCGGCACAACTACACTATTTTATTGGGATAATTTTGGAGAGAAATCCCAAGAAATAAAAGTTTATACTGAAGATATGAAGGATATTAAGCGAAGGATAGATAATTTACTAACAACAATAAATGTTCCTGAGGTTTATGCAAAAGATTCTGATGAAGAAGGTAAAGTAATGCTTTTAGGCAGGGTAAAAAGTGATGACGATATCAAAAAAATTTCACTTGCTCTTGGGCCATTAATGGAAAAAACAATTAATTTGATAACTGTGCGAGAAGAAGAATCTGTGATAGAGATTGATGTGCAGGTTTTAGAGCTTGATCAGGATGCTAGTAAGACTCTTGGAGTTACCTGGCCGGCATCAACCAGTCTTACCGAGGTCGGTTCTCCGGGGTTGGCTGCTACTGGAACAGCGTTTTCTAATGTATTCAGGCTTTTAAATGTTAAACGCGATAGTGCATTTACCTTGAAATTAGATGCTCTAGTTGAAGAAGGCAAGGCAAAGGTTCTTTCTCGTCCACGGCTTGCCTGTCAAAGCGGCAAGGAAGCAGAGTTGTTGGTGGGTGGCGAGAAGCCAGTGCTTACTACTTCTGTAGCATCAACTACAGGTACTGGCACTGAAGTTGAGTATAAGGAGTACGGTATCAAGCTAAAGATGAAACCAACGGTTTTACCGGATGATCGGATTAAATTGGGTGTTAAAATGGAAGTTAGTGATTATGGCGAGGCTGAAACACTTGGTACGGCAACCAATACTACTGCAAAGGCCTTCCCTTTAACTAAGCGCAATGCTACAACAGAGTTATTCTTAATGAATGGACAGACTTTGTCTATTGGTGGTTTAATGCGCAAAAAAACTGAGGAAAGTGTTACCAAAGTTCCTTGGTTGGGAGATTTGCCGTTTGTCGGGGGAGCATTTAGAAAAAAAGTTACAAAAACTGGTGGTGGCACTGGCCAGAAGGCAGATACTGAGTTGTATATTATTATTACGCCTACGATTGTAAGCAGGGAAACTCCTTATGAAAAGAAAAATGGGCAAGTTCAAGACGCAGGGCAAATTGATGCTGCCATGGATTCAGTAAAGAAAACGGCTGTTGCAGCTGAAGTAGTCGATGAATCTGCTTTGGATCCGGTTGCAAAATATTCTAATATTATTAGACAGAGAATTATGAGAAATTTAACTTATCCTGCTTCAGCAAAGCAATCTGGGTTTGAAGGAACAGTACAGCTGAGCTTGTTAATTTCTTATAAGGGTGATTTATTAGATGCTGTGGTTAAGAATTCATCAAGCTATAAAATACTTGATGATAATGCTTTGAAGGTTGCAAAACAGATTGTTCAATATCCTCCGTTCCCTTCGGCAATTGACACTAAAGAGTTATGGGTGGATATCCCGATTTCCTATCAGTTAGAATAAGTTATGTCTAAAGTAATTTCAATATTTAGTACAAAAGGCGGGGTTGGAAAAACTTTTGTTGCCTCCAATCTTGCTACAAGCCTTTTCCGGGATGAGCGAAAGCGTGTCTTGTTAATGGATTTTGATTTGCAAGGCGTGGGCGATTTATCAAGAATGCTTAATCTCGGTCCGCAAAAGGCGATGGTTGACCTAATCAGTGCCATTAAAAAAGGAAAAGCCGAGGCAGAAAAACAGGTGTTTATTACACATACTGCATTTGGTTTTGATTTTTTACCTGCAGTTTTAAAGCCGCAGCAGACCGCAGCAATATCTTCCGAGTATATTGCCGAGATTTTTAAATTATATTCTACTAATTATGATTATGTTGTGATTGATGCCGGCAAAAGCTTCAATGATGTGTTTATGCAAGCGCTCAATCAGTCAAATCTAATTCTTCTTTTGGTAACTCCAGATATTTTGTCAGTATATCAGACTAAATGGGTGGTGGATACTTTGCAGTCAATGCATTTTCCTTTAGCAATGCTTAAGGTGATGATAAATAGATCAGAATCTGTCTCAAGTATTAGCCCGGAAGAGCTACAGGTAAATTTAACCAGCGAAATTGTTGCGGCTTTGCCTTCTGAAGGTAAAACCGTCGGGCTATCAATCAACCGTCGTGTTCCTGTGGTTGTGGATGTGCCTAAGTCTGGGATTGCGCAGGCAATTAAGAAATTTGCACACAAACTTGTAATTGAAGAAAGGCTTTTTATCTCTCACCGGGACATTGGTTTAATGGAGGCTGGTGAGGAACAGCTAGAGAAGCCGGATGCGTTCTGGAAAGAATTTGGCGCTAGCGCTGCCGGCCAGGCAGAAGATGTAATGGCAGAAACTGATCAAGTGCTTTTAATCAAACGCCGCATTCATAACCGCTTGATTGATGAGATGAATATCAAGAGGCTAGACGTTAAGATTTTTAGCGATGCAGTAAAAAAACAGGAACTGCGTAAAAAAGCAGAAGTAATTGTTTCTAATTTACTGACTGATGAAGCGGGAAGTTTTATTTCTTCCATGGAGGTGCGCAACAAATTTATCAAAGAAATTGTTGATGAGGCGCTTGGTTTGGGGGCTCTAGAAGACCTTTTGTCAGATCCTAGTATTACTGACATTATGGTTAATAATAAAGACGAAGTGTATATTGAGCGCCACGGAAAAATAGAGGCAACCAGCAAGAAGTTTATTTCTAATGATCAGGTTAAAACAATTATTGAGCGAATTATTGCACCCACTGGCAGGCGTATTGATGAGTCTGTTCCGATGGTAGATAGCCGTCTTGCCGACGGCTCACGAGTTAATGCGATTATTCCTCCTCTGGCGCTTACCGGCCCGACGCTAACTATTCGTAAATTTAGAAAAGAGAAATTTAAGATTGAAGAGTTAATCGGAATGGGCTCTATTAGTCAGGCGATGGCGGATTTTATTAAAGCCTGTGTTGTCGCCAGGAAAAATGTTATTGTTTCTGGAGGTACGGGTTCTGGTAAAACTACAGTGTTAAATATTCTCTCAGCCTTTATTCCGAATAATGAGCGTATTATTACCATTGAAGATGCGGCAGAGCTTAAATTGAGCCAGGAACATTGGATAAGATTAGAGTCGCGCCCGCCGAATATTGAAGGCAAAGGCATGATTTCCATTAGGGAGCTTTTCCGAAATTCTTTGCGTATGCGCCCAGATAGAATTATTATTGGTGAGTGCCGCGGTGCAGAAACCCTAGACATGCTTCAGGCAATGAACACCGGCCATGACGGTTCTATGACTACTGTGCATGCCAATTCTACGCAGGATGTTTTAGTCAGGCTTGATTCTATGATTCTTATGTCAGGGGTAGAACTGCCCATCAGGGCAATTCGTGAGATGATTGCTTCTGCATTGCATATTATTGTGCATACTGCCCGGCTTAGCGACGGAACGCGAAAAATAATACAAATATCAGAATTAAGCGGCATGAAAGATGAAGTGCATATTGGGCTAAAAGATGTTTTTAATTTTCGCCAGACCGGCGTTGATAATCAAAATAAAGTTCTAGGTAATTATGTAGCCACTGGATATATCCCTCCATTTGTGCAAGAGCTTAAAATTAAGGGCATTGCTTTGTCTGATGATGTCTTTAAAACAGCCTAAAGATTATTCCTTATGAAATTAGTAAATCTAACCAAGAATATTGTGCTTTGCCAGAAATTAATTGTTGCGGATAACTTCTGGACAAGGACTAAGGGATTGTTGGGAAGAAAACAATTGGATTCGGATACAGCACTGTTGATAAAGCCGTGTAATTCCATTCACACGTTTTTTATGCATTTTGCCATTGACGCGCTTTTTCTGGATAAGGACTACAAAGTGGTTTCTATATTGACCTCACTTAAGCCTTTTAAGTTGAGTCCGATTTTCTGGCAGGCACGTTTTGTTGTTGAGTTTTCCGCAAAGAGCATTTCTGCAGCACAGGCACAAATCGGGGATAGTTTATCCATTCAGGGATAATTGTCCAATCTAAAATTAGCTTGACACAATCGTGTTTAATGATATCATTTATACAGCAATGTCCAATCTGGAGTGAGTATGGGTGTTATTTACAAAATTAAACCTGAGGTAATAAATTACATTTTAGAAGAGAAAAAGAATAATGCCTCTTTAAGTTGCCGTGGTTTGACTGCTTTGGTTCATCATAAATTCAGCATTAAACTTTCAAAATCTAGTATTAATTCTATTATAAAAAATGCAAATTTAAGTATGCCAGTGGGTAGGCACTATAAAACTGGCCGAATACCTAAGAAGGATGTTCTTCAGAAGGATGTTTTTCCCGAGCCAGTAGCAGCTTTGCCGGTATTTGAGCCTACTACTCCTCCTCCTCCAGCTGTTGAAGAATCTAAGCCAGAAATACCTATCCCTGTGGCAACTGAGCCTATAAATTCTGTTGCTGAGCCAGAAATAGTAGTTGCAAAAGAGATCGAGCCTGCTGAAGTAAAGGTTCCTGAGCCAGTTCAAGTAGAACCTCCAATCCCCGTCTCACAACCTATGCCCGAACAGGCTGCTAAAATAGAAGAACCAGAAATTATTCCAGAAGTAAGGCCGGAGAAAGAAATCTTATTGAGCGGGGCAATTTTACTTAGGGCAATGGACAATATTTTAAAAGGTTCACAACATATTGCCGAGGTAATTAAGCGCAGAATTAATTTTGGGCAGGGAGATTTTTCGTTAATTACCGAAAGTATTATCTATCTGCAGTTGCTCGGGTTAGAAGACTTATCTTTAGAAAAACTTTCTTTAGTTGCGAAGTTAACAGGAAGGCAATTTTCCTCAGGTGATATAGATTTGTATCTTGAAGATATTCAGAGGGTTAAGGAAATTAGCTTAGATGTATTTCGCGTGCTCTTAAATACTGTACAGCCAGTGCGTTGTGTCAAGGTTGTTCTTTCTGACGGACAGAGCTTATATTTAGATGGGCAGCTGCGTACTGCTTGGACAGCTAGTTATGTGCCGTATGACTTTGGTACAGCTCTTTTAGCCACAAAGAGTTGTGTAAACCAGTATTTCTTTGAAAATAACCCAATTGTTTTTCATTCTGCTCCTGGACAGGAAGAACTGCCTGCTGAATTTATAAACCTGCTTTTAGGTTTAGAAGGGTTGGAGAAGAATATTCGTTACCTTGCTTTCTTTGGTAACCGCTTGGAAGAATTAGAGATATTTACTTTGCGCCCGCAGAAAAGGCAGTTTGTTTTTGCTTTGTGGCCTGGCCAGTGTAATGCTCAAAGGAAAATTAAGAAAATTGGTGAATTTAAGCCTTTTTATTTTGCGGCTATGAAAAGAGAGCTTTTCTTGGCAGAAACTGAGATTGCTCTGACGCAACCTTATGGGGCTAAGAGTGTTACGCTAAGAGGTTGTATTTTACAAAATAGTTTTGAAGATAAACAGCGGCTTTGCATTCTTTCTAACATCAATAAGGAAAGCCTGGAAACCGAGGATTTAGCAAGCCTTTATCTTAATCATTGGCCAAATCTTGAAGAAGGATTGCAGGATTTTCAGCGCAAAATTGAATTTTTCACCTATACAGGTAATTCTTCTCCAATGCTTTCTGCTGAATCTTTAGGCTTGCAGCAGCATGCAGCAAGCGATATAAAAGCATTATTGCATCAATATCTTTTAGCGCTAGATGCTTATTTTAAATGGCATTTCTTGCCTGTAGGAGGGGAAAATATCGATTTCCCGACGATGAAAGAATATTTCTATAACTTACAAGTTGTGGCAAAAGAAGAAGGAGACTTGCTCAGGGTTACTTTTAAACCTGCTCCGGGATTTCGTTTCTTACGGGAATTAAAATATGCCTGTTTAAGGCTCAATGAAAGCCAGATTAAATCTTGCGACGATAAAGCAATGTGGTTTGAAGTCTAGAAAGCGCTTTCCTGTTTAGGGCAAAATGTCCTTGACACTCATGCGCGCACGTGTTATATTTATGATGCAGTTGTAGGGCGGCAACGAAAAGGCAATTCCACTCTTGGAGGGGTGGATGCGCAAAGCCACGGGATGACGCTCGCAAGAAAGTTTTGTTTTTATTAATTTAAGCTTCAGGGTCAAAGCGAGAACATTAGCCGGGTTACCGAAAGCCGAGGTTTCTTTGAAAGTAAAAGAGACATCGGTTTTTTATTTAAGGAGATATTAATGAATTTTAAAAAGTCTTTAAGAAAGCAGATTGGACAATCTTTTATAGAGTATTTACTTTTAGCAGCCCTAGCTGTGATTGCTTTAGTTAGTACTGACTTTTTGTTAAAGACTAAAGAAAATGTATTTGAGAACCATTTCCAAACTGTAGCAGGATTTATGGGGGTGACCATTGATTAGGAACAGGACTGCACAGAGTATTATTGAGTTTGTTTTATTGTTTACTGTAGTAGCTGGAGCGTTATTAATTACACAGCGTTATGTGTATCGTTCAATGAACGCAAGGATCAAGCAGATTCAAGACGAATTAAAATAAGAAAGGCACTTTGCCTTATTGGATGGGCAAGTGTTTACTTACTGTGAAGGAGGTGAGAAAATGAGACGTGATTTTAAAAAGGGCCAGAGTATTCTGGAATACACCCTGTTATTGGGTGCGGTGATCACTGTTATTGTAGTGGCGTTGTTTGGCGGAGTAAAGGGTAAAATAAAGGGCGCTTATGACAAAGCAGGAGATGCTATTCAAAACACAACTGATGATTTAACGGCAGGTATATTTAAAGAATAAAATCTAAGAGGAGGTGAGCAAAAATGTTTTTAACCAGAAAAGCACAATCAACAGCAGAATATGCGATTACATTGGGTTTAGTAGTAGCGGTTGCAGCAGGATTTTTGTCTGTGGCTTTAAAAGGTGGTATACGCGATAAGAGCACGCAAGCAGTAAATTTTCTCAGTAGCTCAGGTTCTTCACAAGCTATTGGTGAAGATGGGAAAACTTTGGACCAATATTTGACATCAGGTTCAGATCAGTCGTTATATACTCAGGATTTACGCAAGACAACTGTGGACAAAGGCACTTTTGTGGATAAGAGTATTTTGCATAAAGGCGGCAAAGAAGATAAAGAGCAAGTTCAGAAAACATCTACTAGTGCAGTTAGTATTGAAACTTTGGATGCAAACTAATTCTATTTATAAGGAGGTGATTGGTAAAATGTTTAATAGACGTAATAGCGGTCAGTCAATACTTGAATATGCAGTTTTGTTAGGTGTAGTAGTGGCTGCAGTTTTGATTATGCAGGTGTTTGTAAAAAGAGGGTTTCAAGGCAATCTAAAGGAATCTGCTGATAAAATGGGTGAGCAGTTTTCCGCCGGAGGAACCACAGTATTAAATAAAAGAGTTATGGCAGTAGACCAAACAATAGTTGATGCTACAGCTACGGATGCAACAGTAGCGAGCTTTCTTCCTAGCGGAATTACTCCGGCTGAGGCAGTAAATACTTTGCAGCAGGATACTTATTCTGTTAATCAGAGAACTGGCGGAGATATGACCATGACTACAAAGTCTTCTACAGATTCAGCCAAGCAGGAAAAAACCCGCTGGGGTGATTATGCTGATGAATCTGCAGCAGATTTGTCAGGTGAATACGCCCGGTAGTATTATTTAGGGCTTGTTTTTATCAGGAGGCTGAGTAAATGTATCGCGCATTGAGGAAATCTAAGATCGGGCAGAGTGTTCTGGAATATACAGTATTACTCTGCCTGATCCTCAGCGCCCTGATGATTATGCAGTTTTACATTAAGCGATGTTATCAGGGTAGGATTAAAAGAGAGGTAGATGAAGTGGGAACACAGTATTCTCCTGGGCATACTGCCTCTACTACGGTTAGTAGAACCTCGACTTATTCTGATTCAAGAACAGGGATTGAAGCGGCAAATATTCCTTTGGGCATGACTGTTACCAGAAGCTGGACCAAAAACTCTTTTGAGAAAAAAGAGGGGGTGGATTCCTTTGCTAGTGAATAAGGCACAAAGTATAAGCCTTTGGGTGGCGCTATTGGCAGTTGTGTCTATGGGGCTGCTTTTTAGCCAGAAACTAATTAACCGGCCGTTACGTGATAAAATTACCGCGTCGGCAGATTATTGTTTCTGGGGCCGCTGGGGACAAGATACTCAGCAGTATAAAGGGGATGATTCAGTGGTTCTAAAGTCTGTCAGTCAGCAGCAAGCCGGGACAAGTGTGTGGGAAACAAAAACGCCAAGGAAGATTTTACCGTCAGCATGGTCAGGAGCATCTGAACATAATGTCAGTGTTGCAGTTGGTGAAGATTTTCGTTCTGTGCTTAAGGCTCAGGATATGGACCAGTATGTTTTGCCGGACAAGGATCAGCTTGTGGCCGAAACAAATGCGATTCAAGATGAATTAAATGACGTTGAAGATAATTTAGGAGGATAATTTATTTCAGAAGGCTTATTATATAAATAGTAGTTGACCTGTATTAGGTTGTGAATTAAAATGAAAATATATTTTAGTAATGCAAAAGCGCAGTCAGTGGTGGAATTGGCAGTGCTCAGCAGCATGATGTTGTTGGGCGTTTCGCTTTTGTTAAGTTTTGGGCAGAGGTTGGAAATGCAGCAGAAGCTGAAGATGGATGCTTTTCGTTTGGCCATGAAAAAAGCCTATGAAAAAAATGGCACGGTTTCATACACGATAAAAAAAGATGTTCGCTTTTTTAATCTTTTTGGTGGATTTGGACAGGGACAGCTTTCAACAATAGGGGCATCAGCTAGTTTAATGTGGCAGAAGGGTATGCCTGGTCCGCAAGGAAACGATAATGATGCTTCATTCGCATATCATGTAGTTAATGATCAAGTTTTTGAGCTTGATCGTAAAAAGAAAGAAGTTGTTGGTTTTGATGGGAGCAGAAGAGAGATTCAAGCTCCTGTGAGTGTTTGGAAAGAAGAGCGGAGCGTTGTTGAACAGTATGATTTGTATGCTAAACGGGAAGAAAATGCTCCTGCTAGTGGATTACGAGCAGCTGTTCCCGGCGTTAAAAATAGAAAGAAAACAGTATTAACCAGTAATATTGAAACTAAGATTTATACTCGTTTTGACAAAGCTGTGGATGAAGCACCATGGGCAGATAAAGATCCATGGGAAGCAGGAAAATTGCCTGAGTATGAATATACTGCGCAGCCGAAAGAGCTAGATTTTGGGGTTTATAATAAACAACACACAGACCCAGCTACTGGCCGCTTGGTCCGTACGACTGATGAGTATGCTACGGGTAAAGTAAATAATAAAATCGTCAAGCAGAAGACTTGGGAAACACCTTCGGAATAACTTAACCGTCATTCCCGCGAATGCGGGAATCCAGCCATTGGGACGCCTGGATGCCCGCGTCCGCGGGCATGACAATAACTTTATAATGTTTTCAAGCCAATGAATAAGAGAAAATCCCAGTCAATACTAGATTTTATTTTTGCGTTTGTGGGAATTCTCATTTTAGTAATTGGCATTGCGCGCATTATGGTTTGGTTTAATGCTAATTTTGCCGCACGAGAAGTAGCCTTCCAAAAAACCCGCCTTCAAGCAGGAACACCTACTGTTCAAGATGCAAGAACTGACCTTGTTAGTGTCGTGCCTTTTCGCCCTTTGGAACTTACTGAGGAGTGGGTTTTTAAGGGGGAGCTTGGTCAGCAAGTGGAGGCTTGGAGAGGTGGGATTTTTAATGGTGCAGGATTCAGTCCTACAGAATGTATAAATCAATGTAGTGCAAAACCAGAATGTTTTGATGCAAAAGGCAAGTTTGATAAAAACTGTTCTTGTTATGTTCGCTGTATATGTGTATCAAGGATTCAGCCTATGATAAATGCTATGACTAGCCAAGTACAGCAATATTGCGGTGTGAATGAAGATTGTAATAAGATTGCCCGTCGTCGTTGTGGAGATGGTATGGCATGTAGTTTTTGGCGCAATGGTAATAGTATGTGGGATAAGGCAAAAAAATGCGATGATCCATGGGAAATATGCTGGTGGGGTAATTGGGGTAAGACTGCTAGTGAGCTCAAGAAAGCTGCACGCAAACTTTGGGAGTTGGCTGCTAAATTTGAAGCAGAGGGAAGAAAACTTAAACAAAAACGCGATGGAATGAAAGCTTGTTGTAATCAGAATATTGTTGCGGATCAGCAAAGATGTTTTTGTAATATCAAAGAGGAAAATCCACAAAAGCAGCTTGAGTGTAGATGTAGCACTTATCAATCAGTGGCAGAACAAGCTCAATGTATGTGTGGGCATATCGTGGATGCAGGTCTGCGTCAAGCCTGTATAGATTCTATAGATAAAAAGATATATAGTTTAACGCCGTTCGTCCCCGAAGAACAATGTCAAAGAACGTGTTCGGGACAGGTTGGTTGTGGCGTATATCCAAATAATTTTAATACTAGTTGTCAGTGTTTTGGGCAGTGTGTTTGCGGTGCCAATGTTTCAGCAGCATTTGATGGAGCAATTTCTGGGTATTGTGGAAGTGATTTAAATTGTAATAAAGTTCAACTAGATGCTGATTGTAAAACTTGCGCTAATAGTCCTGTATCATGCAAAAGTTGTTACACTGAGTCAGGGTGTGCTGTGGGAGGCTGTGAGGCTTATATTCTAGCTTGTCAAAAATGCGGAGCGCTTTCTACTGGCAATAGAGCAAAATGCGTTAACTGTTTGTTGCCAAATAGCGGTATGGCTTGTGATTATTGTATGGAAGGGCGAACAGATGAGAATTTTACCGAGGCTCAATGTGCCCAGCCTTGGAGGGATAGCCATCCAATACAAAATTGCAAAAAGGTCGGATTCTTCTTTAATCAAGATAGATTTCAATGGTGTAAAATCTGGTTCCAAGATTTTTGGGGTGACGGCTGGTGGTGCTGGGGGGAAAGCTCGCCTGTGTTTGATAGTCAAGAAGGGTGTGAGAATTGGTGTAATTGGCAATGGTTGGTTCATCCTTGCCCGCCTGGGGATGCATTTTTTGTTGGTGCAGATTATATGCTAGGGTATCTTGTTTCATATAAAAGTTCAGATATAATTGAGTCAGCTGGAAGAAAAGTAGTTAATCAAAAAGAACAATATAGACAATGTTGTTTGAAACCAACCCAGGCGCAACGCACGGCTTGTATTAATGCTTTGAATCCACCTGTTCAACAACAAGCAGGCCAAGTAGTGGAGAACATTGCTCCTGAACAAGCGGTAATAGAAGAAGGTCAGCCAGAAAATCTTACTCCAGAAGAAGAGAGTATAAGGAAGCAGGCTGAAGAAGAGGCGACAAAATGATATTTGAAGTATTCTCTCAAAATAAGAACCATTATGAAAAAGGACAGGTATTTCCTTTTCTTGTGGCTATAATTGCAGTATTTTTGGTTATTGCCATGGTTACGCTTAATGTCGGCCAACTGGGTATGTTTAAGACTGAAGTTTCTAATGCTGCTGATGCTGGTGCCCTTTCTGGGGTAAGCGTGTTAAGTAGTACGCTTTTAGGCCTTGGATTAAAAAGTGATATGATGTCTGGCAGGGCCACAGAAACAATTATACCGATAGTTATTGCTTTGTGTGTTCCTATACTTGGATGGGTTGTTGCGGTAATACTAGCGGTGGCGCTTTTTATTAATATGTTTATAGAGTTAATGCATGCTATGGGTGATTCAAATATGGGCTGGACCAATGCCAAAAAAACAGCTGTGCAATACGCATTTAACAATATGAGTGTTGAGGAGCCCCAGCCAACTTTTGAAGATTTCTTGAGAAATGCGTATCATACAACAGGTTATTGGCGCGACAGTTATGGGGAAGTGGAACCGGGGGATTATAGTGATGCAGAGATTAATTCTGGTTATGGATGGAATGATAAATCATCTGGCGGGGGGAATAGCTACAGTAGAAATGACAACTATAAGAACTATGAAAACTGGATTGAAGTGCAGGTTATTGGAGCCGGTACTTATGCAGTAACTTTTTATAGTTGGATAGCAGAGATTTTGAATTGTTTGTTGAACTTTGTAACAGGCAATTTCGCTATTCCTTGGTGGTTGGAGTGGCTGGGTTTTGGTTTTCTTAAAACAGCTACTGAGTCGCTTATGCAAGGTGTAATGACCTTTATGCCTACTGGAATAGATTTTGCTGGTGTGGCGATACAAGACCGTACTAAAGCTCAGACAGATGATAACCCGCTGGTAGTCAAGGTTACTCGGTACAAAAAACCTAAAGATTTAGGAGTTTGGAAATTAAGATATGGCGAGGTTGCGGCCTCAGGGGTGGGCATTGCTTTCCGTGAAGGTATAGATCCAAGAAATCCTGACAATATTGATAATGAGTCAACTATCCGTCCGCAGTTTAATCCGGGACAATTAATTACTAATCTTTTTGGTTGTGCTGGTAACGATTGGAGTTTTTTTGATACTGAGCGGCATTTGTTTGAAACCAAGCTATCGCATGCGTATTAAATTATTAAGCGTTTTTCTTTTGTTGTTAATTATTGCTGGGAATCTTTATGCTCAGGAAGAATTAAATGTTCCAGAGCCTCCTAAGGCAGTAATGCTGGATACGCGCGAAATAGAACTAGGCGGGTTGAAGATACAATCATTCTTGTTTGAATCACAGACATTACCAGAAAATATTAGTAAGTTTTATCTGGAGTTCTTTAATAAAAATAAATTTGAGCCTGAGCGTGAGGCAGTAGATAAAAATACCAACTTACTACGTTTTAGAAAAGAAGATTTAGTAATAAACATTGCAATTACTCCTAGTGCTGGTAAGGCTCGTGTTGTAATTGCTCAGTATCATCAGCCACAGGGGGTTCCCGGGCCGGAAGAATTATTGCGTAACTGGAAGAATTCTCAGCAGTTTTTCCCGAAGACAGATGTTGCCGGAGAAGATTTAGAAGCTATCCCGCGTCCACCCGAAAGCATCAGGATATTTTATAATAAGAATAAAATTACAACTTATATTTTTTACTCTAGTCAGGATTCTGTCAAGAATTTGGTTAATTTCTACCGATATAAAATGTTATCCTTTGGCTGGGAGGCTCAGGAGCCGATAAACATGCAGGAGGAATTTGAAAGGGTTAAAAATTCTCCTATGAATAAAAAAATCCCGCAAATTCCACTAACTGGTATAAGTGTTGGGAAATTGGTAGAAGGTGGTTATATTTTAAAATTTAAATCTTCTGCGGGTAAGGTAGAAATTTCAATATTTAATAACAATTATGGTCCAGACGTCCAAGGGAGCTTGATCCAGGTGTCCTATGTTCAGGAAAAATAAAGCCCAATCCATTATTGAATTTGCTGTTGTCTTTGCGGTTATTGTTGCGGCAATTATTATTATGGGGCAGTATATTAAAAATGCCCTTTCCTCAAAAATCCGTGATACAGCAGATACCTTTGGGCAAGGGGAATCGTTTGAGCCTGATAAAACAACAGTTGACTCGCAGCTAAAAAACGAATAAACTAAGACTCATGGAAATATTTCTCTTCCTGTTTATATTTTTTGCAGTATTTATTATTGCTTATATAGTTTCTGAAAGCATAATACCCATGCTCCTTGATTTGTACACCAAGGCGCATGCCCGCCGTACCGAAGAATTTTCCGCACAGCTTGAAGATTCTTTTCTTTTTTGGGAGAAGCGAAAGATTTTTTTGATTTCTTTTCTTCCTTTGGTTTTTGCAGCAGCAGCCTTTATTTTAATTGCCAGAAATCCAATTGTTCTTGCCGCCGGGTTTATAGTTGGTTTAATTGCCCCGCAGGTAATTTTAAGAATGGCTCGAGCTCAGCGCCTTAAAAAATTCCGCAGCCAGCTAATTGATACTTTGCGCATACTTTCTTCGTCAATTCGCGCAGGTTTAAGTTTTGTGCAGGCAATTGAGGTATTGTGCGAGGAGATGCCTCCGCCTGTTTCTCAGGAGTTTAATTTGATTCTTAAGGAAAACCGGCTTGGTGTCAGCCTCGAGGAGTCTTTGAAAAATCTTAGAGAAAGAATCCCAATAGATGAAGTAAATCTTTTGGTAACTTCTATTTTGATCGCTCGAGAATCAGGAGGCGAGCTGCCGCATGTTTTAACACGCTTGGTAGATACTATTCGCAGTAACATTAAATTAAAAGAAAAAATTGCCACTCTTACCCTGCAGGGCAAATTGCAGGGTATAATTATGATGTTTTTGCCGTTCGTGTTTACTTATATTATTTACCGGCAGAATCCAGAACATTTTGATGTTATGCTTTCAACAGTAACTGGTAAGAAACTTTTAATGGTTGCCGTTGGAGCACAGGTGGTGGGAATGATTTTAATTAAAAAGATCAGTACCATTAAAATGTAAAAACATGACAATATATTTAATAGTTATTTTTGTAGTAATGGCAGTAGTTTTTTATGTCTTTATTTCTATTGCTTCTGGGATGAGCCGCCAGCGGACATTTTATATTACTGAGCCAGATTCTATGGCTGCGGCCATGAAGAAGCCGTTTAATATGGCTAGCTCATTTGACAGCTTCTTAAAGCCGCTTAATTTTATTATTCAGCCGTTATCTAACATTCAATATATCAAAAAACTAAAACAACAATCAGAGGTTTTACGTATTGATATGAATGTTTATGCGTTGATTTTCTTTAAGTTGTTACTAGCAATTCTTTGTGGAGTGCTTGCCACTACATTTATTTCTGTGTTATATGGGTTGCTTGGAGTTTTTCTTGGGTTTTTTGTCCCAGATGTAATTATGCTTCAGAAGTTTAAGAAGAAAAAACAAACAAAACA
>JACROS010000094.1 GCA_016214325.1 Candidatus Omnitrophota bacterium
CAGTGTTATTCAGAAAAACTCTCAAGAAGGGCATTCTCTTAGTGATTCCGAAAACGGGCAAATTAGAAAGATTGTTTATAGTATGAATCCTGATGTTTCGGTGATTATCCCTTCTTTAGACGGAGATAGAGGAGGCAATGTTAGTAAGCTTTTGGCAGATTTAAGCAGGCAGTCATATCGTAATTTTGAAATATTGGTCGTAAAAAAAGTTTCTCCTCAAGGAAGAGCGATTAATATGGGTGTTTCTGCTGCTGCAGGAGAAACCCTGGTTATTATAGACGATGATTCACGGGTTGATAACATTTTTGTAATTGAAAATCTTTTAAGAACACTTAAAGAAAACAAGAATATCGGCATGGCAGGGGCGTCAATTTTAGTGCCTCCGGATGCGAATTGGCTGCAAAAGAAAGCCGGAAAAGAATTTCCGCGTTTTGGGATGAAAGTTGTGGATAAACTGACAGAAAGTGATATGGCTTGCCACGGCTGTTGTGCTATCCCCAGAAAAGTATTTGAGGAAATTGGAGGAGAAAGAGAAAATATCCTGCGTGGGCTTGATCCGGATTTGAGATTTCGCATGCGTAAAAAAGGGTACAAAACTGTCTTGGTTGCTAATACCTTGGTGTATCATCCGTTACCGGGTAGTATTGGTAAATTAGCCAAAACATTTTTCAGAAATGGCCTTGGTTCTGCTTATTGCCTGAAGTATCAGCCGCAACTTATTTATGATACAGATGAAGCTTTGGAACTTAATTCATTTAAGCCAAAAGTACCCTTTTTTGTACGCATATTCAGGTTTCCTTTAAGGATACTAAAAGCTGTTTTTGAGTTAAAGTTTCTGCGTGCATTGGCATATTTTGTTTATGCTTTAGGATTTGGGTACGGCATTGTAAAATATTCCTTTAACAAAGGTAGCTCTAAATGATTGTTTTAAAGGTTTTTATTAAAAAGATAATTCTGATTCTACTTGCTGTTATTGGTTATTGCATTCTTTTGCCTCTTTGGCCCGGCCGCAGAAAGAATAAGCTGGTAATCATAAGGTATCATAGTGTAGGGAATTTTAGAAAGCACGAGGTAAATGTAAAGATAAATAAATTCAGGAAGCAAATGGAGTTTTTGGCAAAGAATTATTCTTTGCTTTCATTAAGAGATGCCTGCGGTTTGTTAAAAGAAGAAAAATGTTTGCCTGAAAAGGCAGTGGCAGTTACTTTTGATGACGGGTATTTTGATAATTATACTAATGCTTATCCTGTTCTAAGAGAGTTAAATGTCCCTGCAACAATATTTTTAACTGCAGGATATATTGGCACAAAGAAGATTCTGCCGCATGATATTTTTGATAACTCGGAGTATAATTATTTTCTTGCCTGGGAACAAGCAAGAGAAATGGCAAAAAATAATATTTGTTTTGGCTCGCACACCATAAATCATGTTAATCTGGCGAAAGTTGCAGATTTTAAGAAGGAAATAACAGATTCAAAGGAAATTATAGAAAAAGAGCTGGGGAATAAAATTGATATGATTTCCTATCCATTTGGTTTAGTAACTGATTTTAATCAAGATGTAAAAAAGTCTGCCGAGGATGCAGGCTACATTTTTGGGTTCACTGCGATGAATGGGGTAAATGATAGCAGCACTGATTTGTTTGAATTAAGGAGAATAGGCATAGAATCTTCGGACAATATGTTTACATTTCGGGCCAAGCTTAATGGAGCATTGGATTTGTTGGAGATTAAGGATTGCATTCTTTTAAACAAAATATTAAGGTTTTTTAATAGATTGATGAAAGTGTAATTTGTATAAGACGGCAGAAAATCTCGTGTGCGAAGAGAAACTTTTATTGTTAAATATATTATGAAAACAAAAACTAAGATTCTTATCGTTTCTGTAGATTTTCCTCCGCATACAGATGGTGTCAGTACAGTGGCGCATGAATTAGCTTCGCGCATGTCTAGTGCCGGCGAGCAAATTATTGTCATCGGGCCGCAGGCAAAAGGTGCGAAAGAGTATGATAGCTTGCAGAAATTTAAAGTAATTCGCACTCCTTGGTATGAGTTTGGGTATTTGAGGCTTTTGCCTATTCTTTTTGTCATGCCTTGGGTAATTTTAAGATACCGAATTAATATTGTAATTCCGATGAATATTGCTTATGGCGGAGTTATAGCGTATTTATTTTCTAGAATATTAGGTTTTAAGTATGCGATGTGGGCCTATGGGTATGAATTTGGTAAATTTGAGAAAAATAAGTTTATGCATAATTTGTATTTGAAAATTTACAATAATGCTATGTTTGTCGCAGCAATTACAGAGTTTGTAAAAGCGCGGCTGATAAAATTTGGTGTCATTGAAGAAAAGATTGCCTTAATTAAACCAGGGACAGACCATCAAAAATACTATCCTATAAAAATAGCAGATGATTTTAAGGAAAAGTATAATCTTTCTGGTAAAAGAATAGTTTTATCTGTGGGCAGGCTGGTGGAGAGAAAAGGTTTTGATATGGTTATCCGCGCCATGCCTGAAATAATCAGGGCCCATCCTGATGTTATCTATGTTCTGGTCGGAGGCGGGCCATTTCGTCAGAATTTAGAGAATCTTGCCAATGTGTTAAGCATAGAAAAATATATTCGTTTTGCCGGAAGAGTTCCAGATGAAGAGTTGTTTAAATTTTATAATCTTTGTGACATTTTTGT
Source organism: Candidatus Omnitrophota bacterium (assembly GCA_016214325.1). Classification (GTDB taxonomy): domain Bacteria; phylum Omnitrophota; class Gorgyraeia; order Gygaellales; family Profunditerraquicolaceae; genus JACROS01. Next base: position 2,688 of record JACROS010000094.1, read on the forward strand.
TATGCCCAGCCGTACCCTAGAAGATAGAGGGGATATTGAAGGATTTGGGATTGTTTACTTAGAAGCAAATGCCTGTGAAAAGCCGGTGATAGGCGGTAAATCCGGAGGTGTAACAGAAGCAATAGAGGATGGGATAACCGGATTATTGGTAGATCCTTTTAGTAAAGACGAGATTGCTCAAGTAGTTATAAAATTGCTTTCAGATAGAGAGTTTGCGCAAAGATTGGGAAAAAATGGAAGAAAGAGAGTAGTTGAGGAACTGAATTGGAATAGGGCGGTAGAGATATTTAGAGAAAATTTGAATAAGGTTCGCAATGACGAAAGAGCTGGATGAAAATAGTATTTTTAACTAGGACCGGTAGGCCATCAGGAGCATTGGTTGTTAAGAGTTTGCTTGATGCCGGAAAAAATATTTCGGGCATTGTTGCCGAGGAGCGTGGACAGTTATTAAAGAAGAATGGCAGCAAATTTTCATTACTGGCGGATTCTTTTAAGAAGCACGGATTCTCGTTTACAAAAGACAGGGTTCTAGAATTTATTAATATTAAATTTCACTATATTTTGCGGAAATTATTCGGCAGCAAAGTGTTTTGCAGTAAAAAGTATCTTTCAATAGAGGAGCTGGTATTAGATAAAAAGATTCCATTTTTTTTAGTTAATGATCATAACGGCAGAGAGAGCGAGGATATAATCCGCAAGCTTGACCCGGATTTGATTGTTTTAACTAATACCCGTTTAATTAAGAAGAATATTTTCCAAATCCCAAAATACGGGTGTCTTAATTTGCACGGTTCACTTTTACCTAAATATGCAGGATTGGATTCTAGCTTTTGGGCCTTGTTTAATAAAGAAAATGAAACTGGTGTAACTGTGCATTTTGTAAATGAAGAATTAGACAGGGGAGATATTTTAATTCAGAAGAAAATTACCATCTGGCCATTTGATAACGAAAAAACACTTTATCGACGGAGTTTAGCCTTGGGTGCAGAAATATTGCCTGAGGCGGTTACTCAAATCGAAAGCAATAATCAAAAACCGGTTAAGCAAGATTTAAACTTAGCTACAAAATTTAGCTGGCCAACTAAAACACAGAGGAAATTATTGCCCAAGACGATTAAAGAAAGACTTAGAGATAGTAAGCGCCCAATAAGGGTGCTGCATGTTATTACTCGTTTAATTAAGGGAGGTGCGCAAGAGAATACTCTTTTAACAGTTTTAGGTTTGAGAGAAAAAGGTTATCAGGTAATGCTGGCAAGCGGGCCGACATATGGGCCAGAAGGTGAAATTGCCACGGTTGTGCGCAGGCAAAATATTGAATTAGCAATAATTCCAGGGTTGGTTCGGCAGGTTAATCCCAAAAAAGATTTGGCTAGCTTGATTAAGTTATATTTGTTAATCAGGAAATATCGTTTTGACATAGTACATACGCATACTTCTAAGGCTGGAATAGTAGGGCGGCTTGCCGCTAAACTTGCGGGTGTGCCGATTATAGTGCATACTCCGCATGGACATGTTTTTCACAGTTATTTTGGGGGGGTTGAAAGCAGGCTATATCGGTTTTTAGAGATGATTTTCTCGTGCTTTTGTGATAAAATAATTACCTTAACAGATAACTGTAAGAATGAGCATTTGCAGTTTAAGATTGCGCCTGCAAAGAAATTTGTTACCATTCCAAGCGGGGTTAAGGTTGAAGAATTTAGCGGCTCTTTTGATAATAACGATATAAAAAGAGAATTAGGAATTTCTTTAGAGCGCAAAGTTATTGGTACGGTTGCAAGAATCGAGCCAATTAAGGGAGTAAGTTTTTTTGTAGAAGCAATGCCGCAAGTCCTAGAGAAATTCTCAAACTCGCATTTTCTTTTAGTTGGCGACGGCAGCCAAAGAGATTTCTTGCAAAAAAGGGTTAAAGAGCTTGGGATATCGGATAATGTAACTTTTACTGGTATTAGGCAGGATGTTTCGCGGATGATTTCAGTGATGGATATTTTTGTGCTTTCTTCGCTTAATGAAGGTATGGGTAGAGTGCTTGTTGAGGCAGGGTTGATGGGGAAGCCAAGCGTGGCTACAAATGTAAGCGGTATTCCGGAGCTGGTAAAGAATGGTAAAAGCGGAATTTTAGTTGAGCCGAGCAGTAGTAGCGAGTTAAGCAAGGGGATTATGTATTTATTGGCTCACCCGGAAAAAGCAAAGTTGTTCGGAGAAAATGCTAAGAAAATTATGAATGAAGATTTCAGCGCTCAAAAGATGGTGGATAAGATAGATAATTTGTATAAAAAATTAATGAAAGGATAATTAGATGGATGCATTCTTAAAAAAACAAAAATGTTTGGTTTTGGCTCCTCATGCTGATGATGAGGTTTTTGGCTGCGGCGGGACGATTGCTAAGATGAAAGATTTGGGAGCGCAGGTCTATGTGATTGTAGTTTCTGTCGGAGAAGTGGTGCATTATGGCCCAAAGAGTAATGACATGGTTGTTAATGGAAATACTCGTCATGAAGAGTTTGAAGGTGCAATGAAATATTTAAAAGTTGATGATTATGAAGTTGTTTTTAACGATACAAAAGTGCACTTACGTTTAGATGCTATCCCGCGTAAAGACCTGGTAAATTATTTTGAAAGAGAATGCAAACTGTCCATTGACCGGATTAAGCCGACGATGATGATTTTACCGGCTGCTTCGTATAATCAGGATCATGAAGCAGTTTTTCGTGCAGGGTTTACCGCTTGCAGGCCGCATTTACCGGATGTAAAGCCATTTCAGAAAATAGTTTTGTCCTGTGATAATCCGGCAATTTCCTGGAGCCTTGAGCGCGAGAAATTTCATCCTACTTTTTATGTGGATATTTCTAAATACCTCGATAAGAAATTAAAAGCTGTGTCTTTTCATAAGTCGCAAATGAAACCTTCAATTCATCACGCCAGCCTTGAGAATATTGAGAATCTTGCCAAGGTGCGCGGGCGGGAAATTTCTGTAGAAGCAGCTGAGGCATTTATGTGCCATAGGTTTGTAGTCTAAAAAATGATTCTTTCTGCTCATCAACTTCACTACTTTCCCTGGCTGCGCTATTTTCATAAGATTTATCATTCGGATGTATTTGTGGTCATGGATGACATCCAGTATAATAAAAATGGCTGGCAGAATCGTAATAAAATTAAAACTGCTCAGGGTTGGTCATATCTAACTATACCTGTTTATAATAAGTTTCAGCAGAATATTAACGAAGTTAAGATTGATAATACGCAAAACTGGCGTAAAAAGCATTGGAATTCTTTGTGTTGCAATTATAGTAAGGCTCCGTATTTTAAAGAGTATAGAGATTTTTTTGAGAGTATTTATCAAAGAGAGTGGGAAAATTTAAATGATATTAATTATGAAATGTTTTTTTTCTATCTGGAGTGCTTAGGGCTTAAGCAAAAAATAGTTAAGTCTTCGGAGTTAAATGTTGCTGGAATAGAATCGCTTCGTTTGGTAAATATTTGTAAAAAATTGGGAGCTGATACATATTTATCTGGTGCGTATGCTTTGGAAGTTTATCTTGATGAGGATGTTTTTAATGATGCAGGAATTAAAGTAACTTTGCAGGATTGGCATTGCCCGGAATATAAACAGCAATATATGCAGGCAGGTTTTGTTCCGGATTTGGCGATTGCAGATCTTTTGTTTAACTATGGGCCTGAATCTCTGGAAGTTATCTTAAAAAATGATTCCACACTCAAAGCCATCCATTAATATTAGAGAAATAAATGCCCTGAATTCAGTTTTAAGAAGCGGCTTAATTGCTGAGGGCAGTTTAACTGCTAAATTTGAGCGGCAATTAGCTGATTTTGTTGGGGTGCGTTTTGCAACAGCTGTTAATTCAGGGACTTCTGGCCTGCACCTTGCTTTATTGGCATTAAAAATAAAGCAAGGCGACGAAGTAATTATACCTAGTTATGTTTGTACTGCGGTTTTAAACGCTGTTAATTATACTGGTGCCACAGTAAAGATTGTGGATATTGATCCAGATTCTTTTAATATTTGTCCTATTGCCGTAAAAGAAGCGCTGACTAAAAAAACTAAAGCGATAATTGTGCCGCATATGTTCGGCCTGGCTGCAGATTTAAAAGAATTACTAGAATTTGGCGTGCCGGTGATTGAAGATTGTGCCATGGCAGTGGGCGCAACTTATAATGGACAAAAGCTAGGGAGTTTTGGTGCGATCTCTGTGTTTTCTTTTTACGCTACAAAAATGCTGACAACTGCTGAGGGCGGGATGATCCTGGCTAATAATAAGAAAATCGCTGCTTTTGTCCGTGATTTAAAAGATTATGATAATAAGCCTGATTATCGTCTGCGTTTTAATTACAAAATGAATGATTTGTCTGCGGCAATAGGCTTAGAACAGTTAAAGAAAATCCCTGATTTTATTTCCCGTAGACAAAGGATTGCCAGGATGTATAATAAATCTTTAGTTGATTCTGGATTGGTTTTGCCTTTAGGCGGCAATATTAAGGAACACGTTTATTTTCGTTATGCAATAAGATTAAGAAAAAGTGCGAATATCTTAATTGCAAAGTTGCAGGAAGCTGGAATTGAAGCAAAGAAGCCGGTTTTTAGGCCATTGCATCAATATCTAAGATTAAAAAGCGCTGATTTTCCTTCTACTAATGAAGTTTTTAAAAGCACTGTTTCTTTGCCTATATATCCAGAATTAAGTAGCAAGAACGCCAAGTATATTATTAGCAAAACACTTAAAGCATTAGCAGATTAACCAATGATTATTAGTCAATATATAAGAGTGGCGATTATTTCTTTGATCGCTTCATTATTTTTAGTGCCTTTATGTATGAGGCTTGCTTTTAAATTTGATATATTGGATCATCCTAAGAGCCGTAAGATTCATAAACAGCCAATGCCTAAGCTAGGCGGCATGGCAATGTATATGGCGTTTGTGATTGGTACGCTTTCTAGCTTTGATTATAATACGCAGTTACGCGGGATATTGATCGGCGCAAGTATTATTATGTTTATTGGTGTAATTGATGATATGCGGCATTTACGCGCTTCGTTAAGGCTTTTTTTCCAGCTGGTGGCATGCATTGTGGTGGTAGCGCATGGTGTAGTGATTAAGGTTTTTCCTTGGCATATTGTAAATGTGTTTTTTACTGTTGCCGGTATCGTAGGTATTACTAATGCGCTTAATTTTCTTGATAATATGGACGGGCTTGCTGCAGGTATTGCGGCAATCTGTTCTTTTGGCATTGCGGCAATTGCTTATAAATCAGGGCAAAGGTGGTTAGTTTTCTTGAGTATTAGCTTATTGGGAAGTGTATTAGGTTTTTTACGTTATAACTTTAATCCAGCCAAAATATTCATGGGAGATTCCGGGAGCACCTTTCTTGGATTTGTTATTTCGTCCATGGCAGTA
>JACROS010000099.1 GCA_016214325.1 Candidatus Omnitrophota bacterium
AAAACAGATTACTCCTTCACTGACCCAAGACTAAAAGAACTCAACTCCTACTCTACTAAGCTTATAAAGGAACTCATTATCCCTAAACTAACTAAAGAAGTTAACTCTTCTAAAAGATATGCTTCACTACGTCAGGTTTATTACTCATTAATTATGGCACAATGGTTTAAGGCTCGCTATCACTCACAGAACACAGATTCGTCATTGCGAGTGAGTGCGCAGCACGAACGAAGCAATCTCGATTCTAACTTAGTCAATCTTATTGATTCCAAGAATCTCTCTAACCTAACCTCTAAGACTTCCTGGAATAAACAAGACTACTTTAACCAATACCAGCATTCATTTGCTAAAGGAGAATATAATACTAAAGAAACAGTCTATACCCCCACAGGACAGGTGATCAGGAGTTATATGAGCGGAGGGATCAAGATTATGCCTGAGGGGATAATTGCCGCAGGAAGCCCGTTAAATAAGACAGCTAGTGCAATTGTAACTGTTCCCAGTGCCAGCTCTTCAATATTAGGAGGAAGGCCATTATTCAAAGGATTAATATTAGCTACATTGATGGCAGGGTCATTAGTTATTCAAGGAGATAATATTCAAAGACAAGAGTTACAAAACACGGCCACAGTCAAGCCTGCAATAGTAAATCCCCAACCAAGTACTTCCAGCTTCAGTATTTTTAAGGAATCTACGCTTCAGGAAATTGTGACGTCTTATCCATCTGTAGTAGTCTATGGTAGTCCAATACCGGGTATTATTGTGCACAGTTTCAGTGAATTAATAGCAACAATGAAAGCAAATGGGGGTCTAAAAGAACAAGATGAACAATTGGCCCTTAAGTTTCTTCAAATACTAGAGAAAGCGGGTGTTCCTATAGTTTTGTTTAACAATGTTAATGAATGGGGGCTCCATATAGGTGAGAAGATTGATCCTAATAACTTGAGATTACTGGGTCATCCTTTTGCTATGGTAAGTAAGCCTGGTGAAGGAATGGGTATAATGATGAAAGGGTATCGGCCTATTTTTTCATCTATGAGGTTAGCACATGAAATAGTTCATGTTTTTCAGAGAAGTATCAAGTCAACTCGCCTTAGAAGTTCTCAGGGTAGGGATATTTTTTTAGAAACTGAACACAGTGATTCAATGACACGACTATATTTTGATAAGCTTAAAACAAGCTTAGGAGAAAATACAGATTTATCAAAGTTATTTTATGGTTTTTTGAATGCTTATACAAATGAGCCATCAGGAGCAGATACAGAAATTTTCGCCTATATTTATCAATATTTAAATGCGGAAGAAGATAATAATTATATAGATACTGTTAAGTGGAAAAGAGACCTTTGGCGGCTCAACCTTCAGAGATTCCTTGATAGGATGGATCAATTCTCTCCTGAAACAAAGAGTATCTTGAGAGATTATTATTCAAAGCTTGGATTGCCGATACCTGCAGCCTTGGGCAAAGAACAAAAATCATCTGCCTCATCATCGGCGGTGGAAACTGAGTTAGTTGAATCAGCAGAAATTCCCGAACGACTCAGAGGAGGGAAAGTAAAGTTGACTCACCTTGTTCATGGCACAAATCCCGAAGCATTAGAGAAAATTGTTTTTGTTGATGGAGGGCATTTGATCTCTGGTCTTTCAGGTGCAGTATTTTTTTATAGCTTTGATTTAAGTAATCCAGATAATTATAAGATATCTATGGCAAGAAATACAGTAATAAAAAATAACACTGCCAGAAGGGGCGGGGTTAATTTAGAATTTTTATTAGCTAAACTTTTAAAGATAAATCCTCATTTAAGAATTTTTTCTATTGGTGAAACTCAATCTTTTGATGCAGTTCCTTTGGCCGGATTGACCAAAGAAAGCAAACAAGGGGTTGTAAGAATTCTAAGAGAACGAAGACTGATGAAGGGTTTAGATTTTACTTTGGAAGAAAAAGAAAAATTGTGCGGTGCATTGGGCTATCAAAACTGGTATGGGCTTAGCTCTGATTTAGGGATTAAAGAAGACACAGGAGGCATGGCAGCTTCTTCTGCCATTGAGGATAATGACCAATCTTTGCCTGATGAAGAAGCGGGGGCTGATAACGAAATTAACGGTAATAATAAAGAAGGTAGCACTTCCGGATATTGGCTGAATATAAATAATGATAATCAGCTTACTAGGAACAATGTGCTTGCTTTTCCGGGAGAAGCGCGGATTTCAGTAGGGAAATATTCATATGTATTTTCTTTAAATGATAGTTTAATTCGTTTTCAGAGCTTTGAGACTCAAGAAAATGGCGAAGTTGTTGAATTAGAGCCAGCAGAAAGTTTTAGTCTTCCTTTAACTGTATATTGCGGTAGAAGCGAGGATGCAGAAGCCAAATATGTTCTAAGACGGCACTATCTTCCAGGGAATCTTTTTGTGGTGCGTATTTATTATGATGGAGCAGGGAAATTAGTGATTAATGTGGACAAAACCAGGCATGATTTTAAGGTTGATGTAAAGCTCAACCGAATAGAAACTTCAGAGAAAATAATTGAAATAAGCAATGAAGTAAAATCTGGAAAATCTTCTCTTGAGCCAGGAGATATGATTAGCGGTGATGGACTGGAAGACGATTTGGTAATTACAGGTTTAACCAATAAAGAATTAAGATTTGTGGCGGTAAAAGATGGAAAGACAGAAGAATTTACCATGAAGCCGAATGCGCTAATTAATCCAGTAAAAAAAGGCAGCGCTTTAGCTCATCGTTTACAGTCAGAAGATGAAGTCTTAAAGCTTAATCTTGCAAGAATTGCAGAGGAGTTTGTTGATGAGGAGCCATCCGATACTAAAAGAATTAATGGAGTCATGGATTCGGAGGGCAAAATTGTTGCGTTTGGCGATATAAAGTCTTTACGTATACGGGTTAAGGATTTTGATTATAAGGTGCAGAAGAATGAATTGTTGCTTTTTAGTATTTTAATTAGCAGGAATACAAAAAATAAGACAATAAATCTACAACTTGATTCATTGGGAGATGATCTGCAGCAGTCAGGATTTTCTACAATTGCTATCCAGCGTCTGGCCAAAAGCCTTAATGATGCTTCAGCTAAGCTTAGTGCTTCTTCTGCTTTAGAAGAAAATAAAATTAGCATGGGTGATGATTCTTCAGGAAAGCTCGGAGGCATCGACTTCCGCTCTCTTCCTATAGTCACCCAGGCTGCTAGTAATTTAGGCCTAAATACTATGAGTCAAGAGTTGAGGATTAAGTTAATGAACTTTAACTTAAGCTCTGAGCTTAATGAAATAGAAAGACTCACTAATGCAGGCATAACTCCTTCAACTCAAAGAATCAAAGAATACATCCAAGCAAGCTCTATTTCTACTAATTCCCCAGAAGATAACCAGAAACTACTCTCTTGCATTGCAGATATCTTAAGGAAACAAGAAGAAGAGTGTTGTGTTACTGATCCTACCTTAAAAGACCTGCTAGTGGTGCTTGAAGCAGGTATAGATCAAGGACAATCTTAATAAATAGTTTTAAACAAAAAACTCCTTGCATTTAATCAATTAATATAGTAAACTTTGTTTAGTTGATAGTTAATATAGTTAACTATTAAGGAGGTTAAGTATGACCGAGGTTTCTTTATTAGAGTTTGCAGATAAAATTAGACAGATTATGCCTCAGATTATGCGCGAGTTTAGCCGGCATCAGGCGGATGAATTGCATAAAGGCAAAATTACCCTGCCGCAATTTTTAATTCTTGAGAATCTTAATTCGCAAGGCTCTTTAACCATGACAGCACTTGCTAGTTATATGCATGTAACTACAGCTGCAATGACTGGTATTGTGGATAGACTTGTAAGAGATGGTTATGTAGTAAGGGCTTTGGAACCCAATGACAGGCGGATTATTAGAATAAAGATAAGCACTAAGGGAGCTGTCTTGGTGGATAAATTTAATAAAAATCAACGTGCAATGATTTTAAAGATTTTTGGCAAGATTTCCGATAAGGATAGGCGTGATTATTTAAGGATACTCATGCAGATTCGTGATATTTTGGTTACCGGAAGCAACTCAAATACAAAAAAATGAGAAAAATAAGTTTTATTGTTTTAGTCTTAGTGTTTATTTTTAGCCTAAATGCTTGGGCTGAGGAGATTTCTCTGACGCTTGATGAGGCAGTGGCAATTGCCTTGCGGGATAACCGTGACATTATTTTAAGAGCAGAGGAAGTAAGAAAGGCAAAAGCCAAAATTAGCGAAGCTCGAGGAGCTCTTTGGCCGTCGTTAAATTTTACCGGAGGTTATACTTATACTACCGGGCTTTCCGAAAAAAGAATCGGCCTGACAACCACTCAGACTAGTTTTAAATATCCTTTGTTTGAAAGCGGGAAAATTGTGAATACTATTAAATACAACAGATTTAATATGGAAGCAACCCAGGCAGTATTGGATAAAACAAAGTTGGAAACAATTTTAAGCCTTAAGAAAGCATTTTTTACATTGTTATTGGCTACAGAGTATGCCCAGCTAAATAAAAGAATCGTAGAAAATACCCAGGCGCACTTGGATTATCTGGAAGCACGATATAAACAAGGAGAAGTTTCTGAGTCAGATATTTTAAATATTGAGGATTCATTGGCCAGTGTCAAACAGGCGTATGAAGCGAGTCTTAATCAGATTGAAGCAAGTGTGGCCTTATTAAGGAATATATTATATCTCGATAATGCTGTGGTGATTAAGCCTGAAGCTGATTTTAGTTACGACCAGAAAGAT
>JACROS010000056.1 GCA_016214325.1 Candidatus Omnitrophota bacterium
AATCAACAATAAAACTTCTTCAGCCTGTTTTTTATTCGCCCAATGCGGAAATGGTATTTTATCAAGGTTACGCGCAAAACGCAGGCGGCTTGAAAATACTATGTCAGAATTTGGCCCAGTAGCCTTAAGCCATTCACTAGTATGATTCATCAAATCATTTAATTTCATCTATTTCTCCTGAGCTTCTTTAGCTTGTTTCTGCTCAATCTCTTTAATCTGGTCGCGAATTTTAGCAGCCTCCTCAAAAGCCTCAACTTCAACAGCCAGCTGCAATTTTGTCCGCAGGTCCTGCAAATCATTAGTCTTTGGTTTTACAACCCTGGCTGACTTACCCGGAACCTTGCCCACATGCTGATTTGAGCCATGAATCCTTTTTAATAACGGGCCAAGATATTTACGGAAAGCATCATAACATTCACCACAACCAAGCCTGCCGATTTTTTTAAAATCAGCATAGGTCAGGCCGCAATTTGCACACTTGGCATGCACAGCCTCTTTTTCTTTTACAGGCTTTCCAAGCTCTGCCATTCCTGCTAAAAGATCACTTAGCCCAAATTGCTGTTCCATCTCCTCGGATTTCTTGCGTGCGCATTCCTCACATAAATGCAGCTCATTCATCTGATTGTCGATAATTTCTGTTAGATGCACTGTTGCTGCATTTTTACCGCAAATATCACAAAACACTATTACCCTCCTTAATACTTAACTCCTGTAACTTTTGTTAACTCTTTAAACTTCTTTATTAAACCTAAAGTAATCTTTCCTGGCTTACCCTCGCCGATTAACCGGCCATCAACTTTCACCACCGGAATAATTTCTGCAGCAGTTCCCGTAAGGAAGCATTCATCAGAAATATATACTTCGTGGCGAGTAATCACATGTTCGTGCGCAGAAATTTTATTTTTACGGGCAATTTCTAAAACACTGTCCCGGGTAATCCCGCGCAAAGTACCCATACACTGCGGAGGCGTATAAAGATGTTTATTTTTTACAATAAAAAGATTATCTCCGGTACACTCTGCCACATATCCCATAGAATCAAGCATAATTGCTTCTTCGCATCCGGAATTTGCAGCCTCAATTTTGGCCAAAATATTATTCAAATAATTTAACGACTTAATCTGCGGATTCAATGCTTCAGGAAGATTGCGCACTGTAGGCACGGTAATAATTTCAAGGCCCTCTTTATAATATTTCTCAGGATAAAGCGCTATTTTATCAGCAATAATTATAATCGTTGCCCCTGCCCGGCACTTGCGCGGGTCAAGGCCCAAATCACCTTCTCCTCGAGTAACCAGCAAACGGATATAAGCATCATCAAGGTTATTTTCTTTTAACGTCTTAATAACTGCCTTAATCATTTCCTCTTTGGTAAGCGGAATTTTCAACATAATGCTATGTGCCGATTCAAAAAGCCGTTCGATATGCTCATTTAATTTAAACACCAGGCGATTATACGAACGAATTCCCTCGAAAACACCATCGCCATATAATAACCCATGATCAAACACTGAAACCTTAGCATTATCTTTGTCGTAAAATTTTCCGTTAATATAAATCTTCATCCATCCTCCTAATTAACCAATACCCCGTCTTTTAAATGATAAACCTTATCTGTAGAATTTGCCAACTCAGTATTATGGGTAACCAAAACTACGCTCATTTTGTTTTCTTTATTAACACTGCGAATCAAATTTATAATTTCACTACCATTTTTAGAATCAAGGTTTCCAGTTGGTTCATCGCAAAACAAAATCTCAGGCTCATTAATTAATGCCCTGGCAATTGCCACTCTCTGTTTTTCCCCTCCAGAAAGTTGATTTGGAAAATGTAGCATCCTTTCAGAAAGGCCAACCTTGTTTAAAATCTTTTGAGCATCTTCTTTTGCAGCTTGCATCTTACAACCTGCAGTAATTGACTTAGCCAGCGCAACATTTTCCAAAACCGTAAACTCAGGTAATAAATGATAAAACTGAAAAACAAAACCTATGCTTTTATTTCTTAGGGCACAAAGCGCGTTATCTTTTAATTTATAAATATTTCTTCCAGAAAAAAACACACTGCCTTCTGAAGGATGATCCAGCCCTCCTAAAACATGTAAAAGTGTAGATTTGCCTGCGCCCGACGGCCCAACAATAGCAATAAATTTACCCTGCTCTATGCTTAAATCCACGCCATTTAAAACCAATAAAGTCTTTGCGCCATTATTATAAACTTTACGAATATTCTTGGCCTCTAGCATTTACTCATACCTTAGCGCTTCTACCGGCTCAAAACGAGCAGCCTTATATGCCGGATAAATTGTAGAAATCAATGTAATCGCCATTGCCGCTAGAATAATCAAAGTAACATCCGGCCATAATTGAATAGACACCGGCAAATGATTCAAATAGTAAATATCCTGCGGCAGCTTTACAAACTGGTATTTCTTAAGAAGCACGCAAAGCCCAAATCCACTGATGGCGCCGATTAATGTCCCTGTGGCTCCAATTAACAAACCTTGCACAGTAAAAATGCGCCTAATACCAGCAGAACTCATCCCAAGCGAGCGCAAAATACCAATATCTTTAGTCTTATCCACCACTAGAACAATTAATGTGCTAATAATATTAAATGATGCCACCAAAATAATTAATGTCAAAATAACAAACATAGCCAGTTTCTCCAGCTTTAATGCGGCAAAAAAATTCTGGTTTGCCTCCATCCAGGTTTTAAGGTTATAATTAAAACCCAGGTCTTGCGATAAAGCCTTTCTTACACTATCTGCCAGATATAAATTATCCAGCTTTATGGCTACAGCAGTTATTTGATTAGGAATCCCTAGAATCGTTTGCGCTGTCTTTAAATGAGTAAACACCAAGTTTAAATCATAATCATACATCCCGGAGTTAAAAATACCGGCAACCTTCAATGCATGCTGTTTACCTGTCGGGGAATAAACCTGAATAATAGAATTTAACCCCAGCCCAAAATAACTAGCCAGCTCCTTACCAATAATAATTGAACCCTCGCTCAAATTATCAAGACTGCCAGCAATAATATATTTATTAATCTTCGTGACCTGCCCTTCGGTAAGAGGATCAATCCCTTTTAATCCAACAGCAAAATAACGGCTGCCTTCTTTAATCAGCATCTGTCCCTGCACATAAGGGCTGATCCCCTTTACATGCTCGTGCGGGCCGATTCTCTTTATTAAGTTCTCATACTCAATATTATCAATCGGTTTATAACTTGTAAGAGTGATATGAGAATAATTACCCACGATTTTCTCGCGCAGGTCCTGGTCAAAACCTGTCATTACTCCAATTACCACTATGAGCGCAGTTACTCCGATAGCGATCCCTAAAATAGAGATAACGCTAATCAAGGAAATAAATTTTTCCTTGCGTTTAGTGACTAAATATCTCCAGCTTATGAATAATTCGGTTCTCACTCTTTCCCCGGCCTCAACAATGGAAACAGTATCACATCACGAATTGAAGGCTGTCCTGTCAATAACATTACCAGGCGGTCAATTCCAATTCCAAGCCCGCCGGCAGGAGGCATACCATGCTCAAGAGCAAGCACATAATCATCATCCACAACCTTTTTTTCCTGGGTATCAAGCTCCTTAATCTCCTCTTCAAAGCGCCTGCGCTGTTCAATGGGATTATTAAGCTCTGAATAGGCATTGGCAATCTCCATCCCAGCAACGTATAATTCAAAACGCTCAGAAATTAAAGGATTGTCCTGACGTGTCTTAGCCAACGGACAAAGGCTAGTATAATAATCCGTAATAAAAGTCGGATTCATGGTCATATCCTGCTCTAGGATTTCCTCAATAATTTTATTTATCTGCGAGCGGGTAAGCCGGTTTTTTTCTTTGGCAAAACCTTTTTCCTGAAGTTTTGCAAGCATCACCAATATATCATCGCTGGGATCAATATTAAATTTATCCTTAACCATCTGGGCAAATGACCTTCTTTGCCAAGGAGGAGCCAAATCAATTTCTTTATCTGCAAAAACAATTTTAGTTGTGCCTAAGACTTCTTTGGCGATTGAAGAAACTAAATTCTCAGTTAACTGCATCATATCCTCGACATTGGCATAAGCGCAATAAACCTCAAGCATAGTAAATTCCGGATTATGTTTTGTCGACACACCCTCATTACGAAATGATCTGTTAATTTCATAAACCTTATCCAAGCCACCCACCAACAATCGCTTTAAATACAACTCCGGGGCAATACGTAAAGTCAGCTCCATATTGTATTCATTATGATGTGTCTTAAATGGCCTTCCTGCAGCCCCTCCTGGGATATCATGCATCATCGGAGTTTCTACTTCCAGATAACCTGACTCATCAAGAAACTTACGCAAAGACAGTAAAATCTTTGAACGCTGTAAAAATACTTTTCTTACTTCCTCATTAGAGATTAAATCTAGATACCTCTGGCGATAACGCAGCTCTACGTCTTTGAGCCCATGCCATTTCTCAGGAAGCGGCCTTAGGGCCTTGGAAAGCACAGTAAAATCCTCAACCTTAATAGTAAGCTCTCCAGTATGTGTCTTAAAAATCTCACCCTTAACATTAATCGTATCAGCAATATCTATCTGTTCAAAAAGCTCAAATTTATCTTTTCCCACATAGTCAGCCTTAACATAAAGCTGAATCTTGCCGGTGGAATCACGCAGGTCCATAAATAACACCTTGCCATGCAAGCGTTTAGCCATAATCCGCCCGCTAGCACTCACCTTAACAGCTTCTTGAGCACCTTCCTTAAAACCACTGATTAAAGCACCTATTTCAACGCGATTTGCTAAGCAGCTTGCGCCATAAGGATTAATCCCCTTGGCTTCTAATGCCTCTAATTTTGCTCTTCTTTGTGCGAGAATCTCATTTAGTTCCATAGTTTTATAATTATATAGTAGATTAAAGGTTATGTCAACGCAAGAATACCTCTAGAACGCTGAAATTTGGAAGGATTTTCTTAAATCAAGACTTTACTTTTAATTTATATTCAAGGTCTTCTATTTTTTTCTTAAGCTCAATCATTTTGAGTTCACGTTCAACAGAAATCTTGTTAAATATCTCTAAATCATGTATTTTCTTCTTCAAATCTTCTTCGTATTTCTTGCGCTCAGAAATATCACGAGATATACCCTGCACACCCACTACTTCATTATTCTCCCAGATTAGACGAGTGCGCGTTTCTGAAGCTATTTCTTTTCCATCTTTACTGATAATTATCAAATCCCAAGGCTGTAATTCCTTTAAATCTGACTTATCCGCAATTGCTTGCTGCAGCATTTTTAAAGCAAACCCCCGGCTTTCCAACGAAAGAGTGTCCAAAATATTCTTCTTTCCCATTTCTTCTTTCGAATATCCCAAGGTTTGACAAATTGCCTTATTAAAAGAAGTAAAATTACCAGCTAAATCAAATGTATAAATCATATCATTGGCATTCTCAAACAAATCAAAACATTTTGCTTGAGACACAGAAAGCTCCTCTATCATTTTCTTACGCTCAGAAATATCCCTAACAAATGCCCACATCCCCACAGGCTTGTTTTGCTCATCTTTAATAAGATAGGTAATTAATTCAACGGGAAAAACTCGTCCGTCTTTAGCAATATATTCTTTTTCATAAGGATCCGAGTAACCTCGGGGCACTACCTGTTCCTGAATAATCTTTTCTTCAAAAGCATGCCACTTCTCTGGAGTAATATCCTTGTAAGTAAGATTATGCAATTCCCCCTCAGAATAACCCAACATCCGTTGATAAGCAGTATTAAATTTATTGAGCCTGCCTTGCATATCTACAGATATAAACCCGTCACGCAATGATTCAAAAATTAGGCGATATATTTCTTCCATAATTCCTCCTGGCTAGCCAGCGCTATATTCTGAAAGCCGCTTAATGCGCTTTATCATATTTGGATGCGTGCTTAAAAGCTCCATCATTTTATCCGCAAAGCCCAGTTTAATTTTTGATGACCTTAACTGCGCCAATTCTTTAGAATCAATGGTCCCGCTATTATCCAGGTCTAGTTGAGATAATTCTTTAATATCTTTCATGGCGCAAGAAGGATCATTAACAAAAAATGCTTTTAACCCCTCTACTTCTTTTAAAGAATCCTTATTTGTCCGCGCTGCCCCATAAACAAGCTTATATAAACTTGATGCTAGCGTATGCGGAGAATTTCCTAAAAGCACAGAACCCTTATCTGCAAAATATTCTCTGATACGCGAGGCATAAAGCACCAAAAGATTAGTTATAAAATAAAACAAAAATGCAGCAATACCAATAAGCACAGTGTTGCCACCGCGCTCATCCCGCCTTCTGCCATAAAACAAAAAGTGCCAGGCAATCCGATACATAATCATCGGAATCACCGAAAGCAGAGTAATTGTTAAAACATCCCGATTTTTTAAGTGGCTTAATTCATGCCCTAACACTGCCTTTAATTCATCTTCATTTAACAAACGCAAAATCCCCTCGGTAACACAAATCCTGCCGTCTTTTATGCTTCTTCCAAAAGCAAAAGCATTAGGAAGGGGTATTTGAGCAATACCGATTCTAGGAGCAGGTATCTCTGCGCGCATTGCCATACTCTCTACCATCTGAAATAATCTCGGATTATCTTCTCTTTTAATATATTTTACCTGCATGGACCACTCAACAATCTTTGGCCCGATCATGTATTGGATAAACATCATTGCTAGCGAGACAAAAAGGTAAAAATAAAAATCTCTCAACCCAAAATATGAACCAATCATCACGATTACAGCATAAATAATAGCAAATAAAGCTGTCATCAAAATCATCATCCTCAACTTCAAGAAAAACATTTTACTCCTCCTCTATTTTATAACCTCTGCCTTAATCATAAACCTAATTACCGGCTCGTTGATATTATCAGTATTTACATAAATATACTGAGTAATTAATCCTGAATAACCTTTACTATTAAAGCTGACATCTATAACAGTGCTTTCTCCGGGTGCGAGTTGTTTTTTCTGCACCGAACTCACTGTGCAGCCACAAGAAGTATTCACTTCTTTAATATTTAATATTTTCCCGGTTTCGTTCTTTAAAATAAACTCATGTTTTGCAGTCTCTCCTTCTTTCATCTTTCCAAAATCCCATAAAAAAGCATCTTCTGAACTGTGCCTATCCTGAGATTTGCCTTGATTCTGAGATGTTTGAGCAAGACACCCAACAGAAAAAGAAGATAAAATTAAAATGCTTGAAAATATAACCGAAAAAAATCTCATCACAACCTCCAGATTAAAAATATACCCAGCCCAAAAAATAACAAACACATCAACATTTTTATCGTAAGCATACGACTTTTTAGGAAACCAGAAAACTGACTACTACTCACCCCTAGTAAAGCAAAAACAAAAATAACTAATAAGGGCACTACAAACATTATATTATAAAGCAAGAGATAAGAAAATGCCTGTAATTTTAAATGAGTTGTTCTTAAAACAAAGGCAATCGTCGGAATATAAGTCTGTCCAGTGCAAACTGCCTCCAATAAAGAGACTAAAAAACCTGTAATTAAAGCACTGCCAAATACTACTGTGATATTTTTTTCTGCAGGGTTATGATTATGTGTCTTACGGTAATGTAAGCCGATTACTTTATGAATCTGATTTTTTATACCCGCAGGCAACTGTAATAAAAGCCCCTCAGTCTCTCCAGTCTTTTTAAATTTAAAATAATCATATAGTGCCGCAAAACCAAGCCCGATACTAAAAATACCTATGCAAAAATTAATTGTTTTAGTAACCAACCAAAATCCCTGCATACGGTAAAGAAAACCAAACAAACCCAGGCCTATCAAAACATAGGTTAAAAATACAGAAAAAATAAAAACCAGACCGATAATGATCAACTCTCTTCTTCTATATCCCTGAAGCGCTAGAAAAGAAATAAAAAAAACAATCACAGTAAAGGCACAAGGATTTATACCATCAACTAACCCTGCACCAATAATAACTAACGGAGTAATAGACTTAAAATACCTAATTAAGTCAACTACCTGCTCTTTCACCCTTTGCACAGGAGCAAGGTCCAGCGATTCAATAACAAATTCCCGCAGTTTATTCTTGAGATCAGCTTTACCATTAATAAATTTTCCGTTTAAGAAAAATACCGGAACATCTATTTCAAGGCTAGGGCTATATTTTTCTCTTAACTGCAGCAATATTTTGTAGTTTTCAATATCAGAAATATCATAGTATTTAACTTTAATCTTACCGCTCAACTGATTTTCTATCTCAGGCAATAATTCATGCTTGGCCTTCATGCATTTTTCACAGCTCGGTGAATAAAAAACAGACAATTCAGAAAGCGCACTTGGCTCCTGCTGTGCGAAGGAGAATTGCAAAGCCAAAAATAGCAAGAAACTGCCGACTATGAATATTTTAATTACTTTTGAATTCATACCTGAAATAATAGCACAACCTCAATGTCGGTCAATACAATTTTGAAGATACCATAGCACTAAAAGTTTCTCTTCGCACACGAGATAATTTGGCGTCTTCTGCGGTTTATGACTCGCTTTCGTAACGGCTTACGCAAAATACTCCGCACTCTCGCTCGTCATAAAGCCTTGAAGACTATAAGTAATAACGCCGTGCCAAAAAATCTCTTATTGTGTGCTCAAAGAAACCTTTATTGCTTTAGATAATCAGGTGACAAGGCATGTTTCAAG
This sequence comes from Candidatus Omnitrophota bacterium, assembly GCA_016214325.1. Lineage (GTDB taxonomy): Bacteria > Omnitrophota > Gorgyraeia > Gygaellales > Profunditerraquicolaceae > JACROS01. The sequence continues at coordinate 8,707 of JACROS010000056.1, forward strand.
CAGCACGTTAGAAAGCTCTTGCGGGCATGGTTCGCC
>JACROS010000102.1 GCA_016214325.1 Candidatus Omnitrophota bacterium
ATCTATGTTTTCTATCTGATAACGATCTCTTCTTAAAGCCACAACCAGCTCTTGCCCATCCTTAATTGTCTTATACATCTTCCAGTTTCCAGCAATAATAATCTTTCTCATTTTATTTCTCCGTCAAAGCCGCAACTCCTGGCAAATTTTTGCCTTCCAGATATTCAAGGCTTGCTCCGCCGCCAGTAGACACATGTGACATCTTGTCTTCAACGCTAAATTTTGTAACCGCAGCAGCAGTATCTCCGCCACCAATAATAGAAGTACATTTAAGAGTAGAAATAAATTCAGCTACTTTCTTGGTTCCATTACTAAAAGCATCCATCTCAAAAATTCCTAATGGCCCATTCCAAACAATTGTTTTGGCTGATTTAAGTTTTGCTTCAAACAAATCAATGGTCTTTGGCCCAATATCAACAGCGATTTTTCCGTCTGGAATACTATCTTGAACAACCTCAGACTTAGCATCTGCTGCGATTGTATCTACAACTACATTATCAACCGGAAGAAGTATTTCTTTATTTAATTGTTTTGATTTTTCTAATATAGTTTTTGCCAAATCCAATTTATCTTTTTCTAACTTTGAATTTCCTATATTCTTACCTTGCGCCTTTAGAAAAGTATATGCCATCCCACCGCCGATAATTATCGCATCAGCCTTCGGCAGCAAGTTCTCAATTACAGCAATTTTATCAGACACTTTTGCCCCGCCAAGAATCACTATAAATGGCCGAGCAGGATTCTGGACTGCGCTTCCTAAATATTGAATTTCTTTTTCCAATAAAAATCCAGCAGCGCTTTTTAAATAATGCGTCACTCCTTCAGTTGAAGCATGAGCTCTATGCGCCGTTCCAAAAGCATCGTTTACAAAAATATCCGCTAACGAAGCCAATTGTTTAGAGAAATTAGCATCATTTCCCTCTTCCTCAGCATGAAAACGTAAATTTTCTAAAAGAATTACTCTCTCTTTAGCCTCAGTTATTTCTTTTTTAACATTATCTCCTACACATTCATTAACAAACTTTACCGGTTCTCCTAAAAGCTCTTTTAATCTTTCTGCTACTGGTTTTAGGCTGTATTTCTCAACTACCTTGCCATCAGGCCTTCCAAGATGGCTAACTAAAACCAACTTTTTTGCACCATTTTCCAAGATATATTTAATTGTAGGTATGGTTGCCCGAATACGGGTATCGTCAGTAATCTTTAGGCTTGCATCCTGAGGTACATTAAAATCAGCCCTACATAAAACTACCTTATTTTTTAAATCCAAGTCTTTTAGTGTCAGTTTTGCCATTGTTTTCCTCCTTCAAATTGAAAGAATAATATATATTATGGAACCGCCTTTGTCAAAGGTTTTTATTAAGAAAAAGGGGCGGTTCTTGTTAGGAACGGCCCCTTTATTTACTGTCTAAAACCTGTAATTACAACCCTTTTTTAACCATATACTCACACAGATCCACTACTCTGCAGGAATAACCCCACTCATTATCATACCAGGCAATCACTTTAGCAAAATTTCCGCCTATCACCTTTGTTAATCTGGAATCAACGGTGCTTGATGCCGGATAATGGTTAAAATCCACCGAAACTACTTCATCAGTTGTATAACAAAGCACGCCCTTCATTTTTCCTTCTGAAGCATCTTTTAAAGCTTTATTAATATCTTCAATAGTAGTTTCTTTCTTGAGCGAACATGTCAGATCCACCACCGAAACATTAGGAACAGGAACACGGATAGCAAAACCATCAAGCTTGCCTTTTAATTCAGGAATCACCAAGCCGATTGCTTTTGCAGCACCTGTAGAAGTTGGAATCATAGAAACTGCTGCTGCACGCGCACGACGCATATCAGAATGCGGCAAATCCTGCACTCTCTGGTCATTTGTATACGCATGAATCGTAGTCATCAAGCCTTTTTCAATGCCCCAATTATCATTAATCACCTTTGCCACAGGGCCAAGGCAATTTGTGGTACAGGAAGCATTAGAAATTACATTATGTAATTTAGGGTCATATTTATCGTCGTTAACACCCATCACTATGGTAATATCCTCGCCTTCTGCAGGAGCGCTAATAATTACTTTCTTTGCTCCACCCTTAGTAATATGATTTACTGCTCCTCTAACTTCTTTGCCTTTTTTATTTACTCCATCGTTTTTCACGGTAAATAAACCAGTAGACTCAACTACAATTTCAACCCCCAGGTCCTTCCAAGGAAGTTCTGCTGGATCTTTTTTAGCAAGTACTTTAATTTCTTTTCCATTAACTATAATGGAATTTTCCCCAGCCACAACATCCCCACCAGGAAAGCGGCCATGCACAGAATCATATTTTAACAAATGCGCCAAACTCTTGGCATCTGTGATATCATTTACAGCCACAAGCTCAATATCCTTAGATTTGCTTTCCAAAATTGCTCTTCCAACCATTCTTCCAATCCTGCCAAAACCATTAATACCAATTTTTACTGCCATTTTACTTCCTCCTTGTTGTTACTTGTTTTCTCTTAAATATTGCGCCGCTAACTCCGGCGAAGTGGGAACCAGATAAAAACCAGAACCCCATTCAAACCCAGCCACACGTGTAAGCTTGGGCATAAATTCAATATGCCAATGATACCCTTCCATGTCTGTTTCTGCATTTGTCGGAGCAGTATGAATTATATAATTATAGGAAACATCCGGAAATAAATTCTTTAATTTTGCAATTGTATCTTTTAAAATTACAGCTAGCGCAGAAATTTCCTCCGGCAAAATCTTCAAGAATGAAGAATTGTGCTTTTTAGGCATAATCCAAATTTCAAAAGGAAAACGCGAGACGAACGGACAGAAAGAAATAAAATAATTATTCTCTACTACCACTCTTTCCTTGTCCTGCGTTTCTTGCCTAATCATATCGCAAAAAATACAACGTTCGCGATAATTAAAAAAACTCTGTGCCCCTTTGATTTCCTCATAAACATTCTTAGGCACCATCGGTAAAGCAATAATCTGCGAATGAGGATGCTCTAAAGAAGCACCTGCTGCTGCACCAAAATTCTTAAAAATCATAATATATTTAAAACGCCTATCCTTTGCCAAATCAAGCGACCTACGGCAATATAAAGTCAAAAAATTCTCCACTTCATTATTTAATAAATCAGGTATATCCTTACTATGATACGGTGTTTCAATTAAAATCTCATGAGCCCCTACTCCATTTGACATATCGTAGAGCCCCAGCCCGCGCCTATCTAAGTCTCCCTCAATTTGAAGTGCTGGGAATTTATTAGAAACTACCCTGGCTTGCCAACCAGCCGTATTCGGATTTGTATAAGGATCCCTGATTACATCTATCTCAGGAGGAGTCATAGATTCATTACCATAACAAAAAGGGCAAATTCCCTGACGAAAGGCACTTGGCTCGTATTCGTAATCTTCAGGCTTACCAGGATGGTCTGTATCTACAATAATCCATCTTCCGCCGATTGGGTCTCTTCTTAATTCAGACATTTTTTTAGGACAGTTTGAACAACTTTATTTATTAAACTAATTGTTAAACAGGTATTTCACGCAAAAATTTAGCGCCATCTTCCGGAGGAAGCGGACAAATATAAAAACCAGTTCCCCATTCAAAACCTGCAACTCTTGTTAATCTAGGCATAATTTCAATGTGCCAATGAAAATCATTATCTATACTTTTCCAATAACCAATTTTTTGCCTGCGAAAAGGAGCAGTATGAATTACATAATTATACGGCGGATCATTTAAGCCAATTTTTAATTTCTGTAAAACCTTTTTCATAATTGCAGAAAGATTCTTCTTCTCAGAAGCATCAAGTGTTGTAAAATCGCAAGAATGTTTCTTTGGGAGGATCCAAACTTCAAATGGAAATCTAGAGGCAAAAGGAACAATAGCGATAAAACCATCAATCTCTAGGACCAAACGCTCCTTAGAAGCCATCTCCTGCTTAATCATGTCACAAAAAACACATCTCTCGTGATAATCAAAATAATGCCTAGCACCAATAAGCTCTTCTTTAACCCGCTTTGGATTAACTGGAGTAGCAATAATCTGGCTCCTTGAATGATGCACCCTGCCAGCTCCGGCAACCCAGCCATAATTCTTAAAAACAAGAACATATTTAAAACGCTTATCCTTCTCTAAATCAAGTATGCGGTCAATATAACAACTAAAAACCTTGGCAATCTGTTCTTCGCTTAAATCTGCCATGTTTGCAATATGCTTATTAGTTTCAACTACAATTTCATGAGCGCCAATACCATTCATTAAATCATAAAGGCCCTTTCCTCTACGGTCTAATTCGCCTTCTATTCTCAAAAAAGGCGCAATGCTTGGCACAACCCTTAAATCCCAACCCGGAGTATTTGGAGCACTAGACTTTGGCCGGTTAGAAAATATTTCTGAAGGAGTTTTTTGCTCATGGCCCTCGCAAAAAGGACAAACCTGCTCAGAAGGAGCCGGCTGATCAGTAGTTAAAAACTGATCCGGGCGTTTTGAGCGCTCTGTTGCAACAATAACCCATCTTCCAATAATTGGATCTTTGCGTAATTCAGGCATAATTATTTAGTTTTAAAATATTTCTAATATTTGAACTTTTGATTATAACAACAAAGAAGATTTTATGCAATTATTTTTTACTTAAGAATATTTCTCCAATATTCACCTTGTGCCCAGCAATAAATTCAGCAGCAGTCATCTTTCGCTTTCCTTCAATCTGCATCTGTTTAATAATAACCGCACCTTTACCGACAGCTACTACAATACCGTCTTTTAAAATTTCCGCAATTTCTCCGCAAGAAAAATTCTTTTTATTAAAAAGCATAAATTTCTCAACGCTATAAATTTTAAGCAGTTTAGATTTATAATAACAAAATGCTCCCGGCCAAGGCAAAGTCCCTCTTACCAAATCATAAATCTCACCAGCTGATTTTTCCCAATCAATCAAACCATCAGACTTTCTTAATTTAGGTGCCAAGGTTGCCTTAAGCTCATCTTGTGGAAATAATTTCACATTTTTAATATTTTTGAGAGTTTCTAGCAGCAGCTCAGCGCCAAGCTGGCTCAACGACCTTTCAAGGCTGATGGCGGTATCCTCTTCATTTATTTGAAGCTCTTTTTGTGAAATAACCGGGCCGCAATCCATTTTACGCGAGACCTTCATTATAGTTACTCCAGTAACCTTGTCTCCATTTATAAGCGCATAGTTAATAGGAGCTGCTCCTCGGTATCTCGGAAGAAGCGAAGCGTGAATATTAATCGGCATAATCTTAGAAAGCTCCAGGACCTCCTCGGAAAGTATCTGCCCGTAGGCTACAATCACAAATAAATCAGCAGCTGTCGCTTTTAAATATCTAACTGAATCATCAGAATTGATATCTTGCGGCTGGAAAACCGCAAGCCCGGCATTATCTGCCAGAGTTTTTACATCGGTAGAGCTAATATGCAAATGCCTTCCTTTTTGCTTATCCGGCTGGGTTACCACACAAACAATATTAAATCCAGATTTGATTAACCCTTCTAATGCAGGTAAAGCAAAATGGCTGCTTCCAAAAAATACTATTTTCATTTATCTCCTAAGCAGGATCAACATCCACAGTAACTATTATACCCGAATGCCTCAAACCTTTTAAATATAATTTCAAGAACTTCACTGCAGTTCTTACTTGCTTGACGCTAATTAAAACTTGCCAATAATAATTACCGCGCAATCTAGATAACTGCATAGCATTAACAGAAATCAATTCTAAACCAACTGGCTTCTTTTGTTTTTTAAGGTTTTCAAAAAAACTTAAACTTGCAGCTTTAACACTCTCTTCAATCTTACCGCGAAATTTTACCAGTATCAAATGTTTATAAGGAGGAAGTTTCAGTTGTTTTCGCTGCTTCAGTTCTTCCTTATAAAACAAGCTCAAGTCTTTTCTTTGCAAAGCATCAAAACAATAATGCCTGCCTAAAACAGTTTGAATAATCATTTTCTTTGTAACTAGCCCCATAAGGCCAACCAGCATTGCAAACGCCTTTTCGCTTGCCCGAAAATCAATCCTGTTAATTGTATTATCAATCCCCAATACAGCAACCAAATCAAATTTATAATTCAGGCTCTTAATAATACTGCTTGTTGAAATAAAGATGTCTGTATCTTTTAAATCTATTTTCTCATCAGCTTCACAACGCCTAACTTTTGCCTGCGGGAAAATGCGCGAAATCTCGCTCTCAATCTTCTCTGTACCCACTCCCCCAAACTTAATATAACCTACGTTGCACGAAGGACATATTTTCGGAGCCTCAATTTTATAACTGCAGTAATGACAGCTAAGCAAGTTTCCCGTAAAATGATACACTAAATTAATGCTACAGCGAGGGCATTTTAAAACATGGCCGCATTTATTACAAGAGGCAAAAGTAGCAAAACCTTTCCTATTTAGAAATAAAAGTACTTTTCCTTTTGCAGTTAAAGTTGACATTACAGCATCCTGCAAATATCTTGAGAAAATAACTCCTTTATTACGGTTATAACGCAATTCAGAATTCATATCCACAATATTTACTTCTGGGAAAGCATCTTTTTGTGATAATTGCAGGTATTCAAGCCTATTGCCCTTTTGACTCGTCATATAGAATGATTCTAAAGAAAGAGTGCGGCTTGCCAAAATAAGATTTGCACCAACTTCTTTAGCACGCATTAACGCAACTGTTCTTGCGTGATAATGCGGAACCTGATCCTGTTTATAAACAGAATTCTCCTCTTCATCAACAATAATTAAACCTAAATTCTGCGCAGGCGCAAAAATACCTGAACGCGCCCCTATCACAAGGCTGGTTTGAGCCTTGCGTATCTTGAGCCATTGCTCCAATTCATTAGGTTCTTTTCGATATAAAATATTAACACTTGTATTAAATTCCTGCTCAAGCATATTCTTTAAATAAGTCAAAGATTTAATATCAGAAACCAGGACTATAGCTGAACGGCCACGCTCAAGAGTTTGTCTTACCTGCTCAAGATAATAATTCCAGCGATCTTTAACATCCAAGCCTTCAACAATTGTAATCTTTGAGTTTACATCACTGTCTTTTAAATTTTCTTGAGTATTTGAAAATACTTCATCAATACTGCTAGGACCACGCAAAGCTTCAGGAAGCGCAGACTCAATTGCTTCACCCCAAGAGCAACAATAATATTCTGAAAGCTTTTTTGTTAACAAAAGCATGCCTTCATCTAAACACGCAGAATCATCCAGCAATTTTATAATGGGCCTAACATTCTTAATTTTGGAGCTTCCGGAAACACCCACTACATAACCTACCATCTTTCTATTACGCAAATATACTAAAACACGGCTCCCAGTCTTAATTTTGCTGCAAAAAATATCCGGGACACTGTAATCAAAAGGTCCGTCAATAGCGATTCCCATTACAACCTTAGCAAATAACACGCGATAACTCCTCTGCTGCGTTAGGCTTTTTTATCTTTTTGATTGCATCTTTAACCTTTTGCATTTTATCTACGTTAGTCTTGCAATCAATAACTATACCCTTTAAGTCAACTATTCTTTTTATTTCCTGGCCAATACCATAATTCTGAAGCGCCTTAATATTCTCTGTTTCCTGTCCTGGAATAGGAGAAATAAAAAATGGCACCAATTCCATTGCCAAAACCTCAGAGATAGTCATGCCTCCTGGCTTAGTAATAATAATATCTGAAACTGCCATCAACTCCTGCACATTATCTACAAATCCCAAAATCAAACAATCTGGATATTCTTTTTCTTTTAAACGCGCGAATAACTTTTTATTTCTGGCACAAACCACGATCATCTGCAGCTGGCCATGCAATAAATCAACAATTTCTTCAATGGGGCCAAGCCCAAATGAACCTGTAATTATGATCCCGGTAAATTTTTCCGCATCCAGCCCAAGCTTAAGGCACAATTCTCTACGATTAAATGATTTCAAGAATTTTTCATCAATAGGAATTCCCAGCACCCTGACATCTTCATTCTTGCCCGATTCAACAATAAGCTTGTCTTTAGTATAATCAGAAGCAACAATATAAGTATCAGTCCCCTGAGATATCCAAAAAGGATGCACTCCAAAATCAGTAACAATGGTTATAATTTTAGAAGTAATTTTGTGATTTATTTTTAAATAAGCGGCTATTTCTGAAGGAAGAAAATGCGTTGAAATTATTAAATCATAATTTTGCTCTACAAGATGCTTTGAAAACTTGCCTGAATTTAAACGATCAATAATTATTGCAGATTTCTTGGTAAACTTGCGCAGCCTGCGCACATAAGTCGCCCAAAAGGCCCAACGCCAAAGCACAACTGCATGGTTTATTAAAAATGAATACCCCCAGGTATACAGCAGGCGGAATAAAGAATTCGTCTGCTGTAAAATATCTAAAAATTCAATCTGCACATCTTTATTCTCTGACTTTAAATATTTACAGACTGCCTCAGCAGCCTTAAAATGCCCAGCACCAGCAGATGTATAAACAATTAAAATCTTTTTCATAATTATTTTTGACTAATTAGATATTTAGCTGCAGAAAAAAGGTTAGAAAAAACAAAATCAGGCTGAACTTCCCAATTCTTGCAGTTAACAGCCTTTTCTTTTCCCGATAGGACCAGAATTGACTTACAGCCTGCTTCCTTAGCAGTAAGAACGTCTCTAATAGTATCCCCGATGAAAAAAGCCCTTTTTAAATTAAGTTTATGCTGTTTTGCAGCAGCCTTTAGCATACCAGCACGAGGTTTACGACAAGAACAATTTTGCTGCGGACGGTGAATACAATAATATACCGATTCAATTCTTCCAGCAGATTTTCTAACTTCAGATAACATCCTTTTGGTAATTAAGTCCAGCGTGCGCTTACTATATACACCTTTACCAACTCCGGCCTGATTCGAAATCACAAATAATTTAAAACCGTTTTTAGATAAAAGTGCAATAGCTTTTTTGGCTTTAGGTAAAAATTTAAACTTTTTCAAAGAAGTTACATACTTTTTATCACCAGGATACTTGTTAATTACACCATCACGATCCAAAAAAACAGTTTTTTCTTTCATAATGATTGCGACTTACTTCTTACAGCGCCTAATTTGAGCTGCAACGAGTTCTCTGTATTTTAAATAACTTAAAAACTGATACATACCGCTGTTAAAAGCAACCACAAAACCAATAAAACCGTCCTTATATCCTTTTCTAACAATATATGTGCGCATAAACCTATCAATCGTGCGGTATAAAAACCTGCCCAGCCGCATAGGCTTTTCTTGATCAAACCATTTTTGCGCTTCCCAGGTAGTTTGCTTATTTAATTTAGCAAACATATCCTCAAGGCTGCGAAATGAATAATGAATTAAATCACTCTTTAAGTGCCCGCAGGGATCATCCATAAATGCACGCGGATGTACGGCTACCTCTTCATATTTAAATTTATCTTTCTTAAAAAGCCTTAACTGCGGGCTAGGGTACCACCCGCCAAATTTTACCCAATAATCTCCAATATAATTCCTACGCGGAATAGTAAAACCATTCTCAACAGGATTATTTCTTAATATACCCGTAATCTCATCTCTTAACTCAGGAGTAATTATTTCATCAGCATCCAGGCTCAACACCCATTGATTTTTTGCCTGAGCATAAGCCCAGTTTCTATGCTTTCCCTCGATATCCATCTTCCTGACAAATACTTTATCGGTAAACTTCCTGACTATCTCCTGAGTCTTATCTGTACTCTCATCATCAACCACAATTATTTCATCTGCCCAAAGCGCAGACTCCAAACACTTAGCAATGCGCCCTGACTCGTTTTTTGCTAAAACCACAACCGAAAGTTTAGCTTTTTCTGCCATGCTATGATAAAACCTTTTTAATTACATTAACCACATATTTAATTTCTTTTTCCTTAATATGCGGATACATTGGTATGGACATAATCTCCTGGGCAATTTTCTCAGAAACTGGAAAATCTCCAGTCTTATGGCCTAAATCCTCGTATGCCTTTTGCAAATGAAGCGGAATTGGATAATGGATAATTGCAGATACTCCTGAGTCTTTTAAACCATTAAACAATTCGTCTCTTTTCTTGGACCTAATTGCATAAACATGATACACATGCTTAACCGTTGATAACACCATCGGCACAACCACACCCTCGATTTCACCTAAGAGCTTATTATAAATGCTTGCGGCTTTTATACGCATATTGTTCCATGAATTTAGCTTTTTTAATTTAGCACGCAAAATTCCTGCCTGCAAAGTATCCAGCCTCGAATTATATCCAATAATCGCATGTTCATACTTTGAAATTCTTCCATAATCCCTAAACATAAGCAGTTTTTTATAAATCTCTTTATCATTTGTAACAACCATACCACCATCACCCAAAGCACCTAAGTTCTTTGACGGATAAAAACTAAAGCAACCAATATCACCAATACCTCCGGTAACTTTCCAACTGCCATCTTCCATCTTTATGCTTGCTCCATGCGCCTGAGCAGCATCTTCAATTACTTTCAGGTTATACTCTTTAGCAATTTTCATGATTGCCGGCATATTTGCCGGGTGCCCATAAAGATGCACCGGCATGATTGCTTTTGTATTCTTTGTAATTGCACTTTTTATTTTATTAATATCAATATTGTAAGTATCTTCCTCGATATCCACAAAAACAGGTTTTGCGCCAGTGTAAGAAACACCTAAAGCAGTAGCAATATAAGTAAACGAAGGCACAATCACCTCATCCTGAGGGCCCACGCCAATACTAAGGCAAGCCAAGAATAATGCTGCTGTCCCTGAACTTACTCCAACTGCATACTTAGTGTTACAGAATTTTGCAAATTCTTCTTCAAAAAGACGGACATCATCTCCTAAAATAAAATCGCCTTTCTTTAACACCTTATTTACAGATTGCATAATATCTTTTTTTATTTCCTTGTGCTGCAATCCTAAATCTGAAAATTGGATTTTCATTTCATTCTCCTTATGGCTGACAAAACTTCTTCAACTTCAATTGTTTTAATACATTCTCTATCATGCTGACACACAGGCATGCGAAAATTCTTATAGCACGGCCGGCAAACTAAATCTTTATTTATCACAATATTCTTGGGGCTAACTGGATACGGCCCATAAGTCAGCTCATCCACCGGGCCAAACAAAGACACAGTCTTTACCCCTAAAGCTACCGCTACATGTAACGGGCCGCCATCATTTGTAACAAGCATATCTAAATTTTTAACTGCAGCTGCAAAATCCCCTAAGCTAGTTTTCCCTACTAAATCCAGCGGTTTATTTTTCATCATTCCAGAAATCATTTCCGCAGTACCTACATCAGAAAGATCGCCTAAAATAACTACTTTTGCCCCTAATTCAGAAACTAATTTTTCTGCAAGTTGAGCGTATTTTATCGCCGGCCAATGTTTTAACAAAGCGCTCTTCCCCCAGCTTGCTCCTGCCCCGGGAGCAATACCTACAATAAAATCATTTTCTGATAAACCCGCCTGTTGAAAAACACGCTGCATTCTTATCAGGCTCTTCTCTGAAACAGATAATTCTAAGCTTGGATTAAATGGCTTGATATCTAAATAATTAAGCAGTTCCAGGTAATAATCCACCATGTGTTTAGAATCATACCCATTAATTTTACTTTTATGCGTCAGAAAGAAACCGCGATTTTTATAATTAAAACCAATACGCGTCTTTATCCCCAGAAGCTTAGTAATTATTCCGTAACGGTAATCCAAAGAAAAATCAAGACAAACATCAAATCTTTCTCTGCGGATCTTATTTATTAAGTCAAAGAACGCTTTCATTCCCTCAAAGAAGGACACAGCAAAAATCTTTTTTAAATCTCCTCTTGAAAGAGAAATAACTAAATTTATTTTCTGATTATTCTTTAATAAATCCCCAACCCTCTGATTACACCAGTAGGCAATAAAACAATCCGGATATTTTTCTTTTATTGCCTTTATAACCGGAGTTGTAAATAAACAATCGCCTATACCAAAAGGATTTATAATCAGAAACTTTTTCAAATGTATTTTAAGTATTTGTTCTTCTTGCTGAACAATTCTACAAGCTTCTTAACATCTTGTGATTTATCTTTAGCACAAACCAATAATGCATCAGGAGTATCAACAATAACTACATCCTTAAGGCCAACAGCAGCAACAAGCCTCTTATCTGCAAAAACTAAACTATTATTACAATCTAAAATAGTTGAATTTCCACGAACGATATTTCCTTGGGCATCCTTTTTTAAAACTTCCTCAAGCGCCTGCCAACTGCCGATATCCGACCAGCCAAAATCAGCCGGAATCAAAGCCATTTTAGAGCTCTTTTCCATAATCGCATAATCGATTGATATTGATGGCAATTCTTTCCATATTTTTATTAAGCCTGGCGCAGAAGACATTTTCTGAATAAGCGCTGATTCTTTGGGCATATACTTCTTCGCCTCATCAAGCATAACCTTGGCCTTAAAAATAAACATTCCTGCATTCCAATAATAACGTCTGTCTTTCACAAATCGCTTCGCAACTGACAAAACTGGCTTCTCAGTAAACTTATCAATAAAATAAAACCCTTTATTATTGCCAGACTTAATTTTTATATATCCATAACCTGTTTCCGGTCCCTTAGGACTAATTCCCAATGTTACAATATAGCCATTCTTTGCAACAGAAACTGCCTGTTTAATAATTTTTCTAAATCCAGCTGAGTCTTTTATAAAATGATCCGAAGGTAAAACCACAATTACCGCCTCAGGATCAAATGTATAAATTTTCTGAGACAACAAAACAATCGGACTAAAGGTATTTTTCCCGCTTGGCTCAAAGAAACAGTTTCTTAAAGGTATCCCCATATTACTAGCAGATTGCCTTATTTTATTTGTATGCACCAATCCTGCAGCAATATGAATATTATTTTTAGGCACCAAAGTATCCAGACGAAGCAAAGTATCTTCAATCATGGGTTTTTCTGAACAAACGCGCAAGAATTGCTTAGGCTGGTTTCTTCTGCTTAATGGCCAAAAACGCGTCCCGGACCCGCCTGCTAAAATAATAACATGTGTCATTATATTTTTAGCGCCTCCTGCGCCTTCAAAAAAACCTCATCTACAGAAATCGCGCTTAAAGCCATCTTCTCAATAACAATGTGATTATCCCCCCATGGCCCCCAACGCTTTGAGCATTTACCAGAAATATCGCCTCGAAACAATACTACTGTCGGAGTACCCACAGCACTAGCAAGATGCACCGGCCCGCTATCCGCAGAAATCAAAAGCCTGCACTTCTTTAGACACCAAGACAACTCTTTAAGCCCAGTTTTGCCAGTTATATCAATCACAGAATCCCCCAAATCACCAAACAAGGTTCTGCTTTTTTCTAATTTATCTTTTGTTCCTACAATTAAAATCTTAACTTTCAATTCTTCAATTAATCTTTTGGCAAGCAGGCGAAAATTCTCCTGATTCCATTCTTTTACAGGATCGCTTGTCCAAGGATGCATAGCTACCAAATTATCAAGCTTATCAATACCAATATATGCGGCAAATTTATTAACTTCATGCATATCCAAATCTAATGTAGGTGCCTTATTATCAGTCTTTGCCCCGATTAACGAAACCAGCTCAAGATTATAATCCACCTCATGATTTAATCCCAGATGCTTATTATCAGCAATTTTATGATTAAGCAAAAACCCCCATTTGCGGTCATACCCTACTCTAATCGGAATCCCAGCAAGAAATGTTACGATATTAAAATCTTTTGATGGGTTTAGCATTACTGCAGCATCAAATTTAAATTTCTTAAGGCTTTTTACAAAATTAAGCTTTTTAAACAACCCGTCGCTGACTTTATCACACTCAAGAATCTCATCAACATATGGAACACAGCGGGCAAGCTCAACTATTGAAGAATGAATAAAAAGAATTATCTCGGCATCAGGATAAGTTTCTCTAATCGCCCTAATAGCAGGAATATTAAGCAAAAACTCACCAAACCTGTCACTTCTTAAAACTAATATTTTATTAAGCTTCATTAGCATTTATAAACTTCTTTAGCGCCAAAGAAAATCCCAGTAAATACCAGAAGATAATTGAAACACGCGAATAATACAAGCTAGTTTCAGTCATGCCGTTAATTAAGAAAGCAAACAATGAAACTATTAGAGAAAGTAAAACCAACTTTAAGCTTTTATTTTTCATGGCCCTATAAACAAAGAAATCTTCTTTAAATAAACAAAACAGCATCCACAAGAAAGCAAACAACCCCAATAATCCAATTTCGCCTGCCATCTGGAAGAAATTATTATGAGCATATATAGTGTCGCTAGTTTCAGCGCCTGCTTGTTCAGGAAGCTTATATAGATGGTAATTCTTAGAAAAAGTATTTAAACCAACTCCGATCACCGGATTGTGCCTAATCATGTTAATAGAATTACGGTAAATATTCATTCTGTCGGCATTGCACATCAAAATAGCTGGCTGGTATTTAACTTCTTTTGCCCATTTCTTGATACTTTTAGGAGCTAAGATAGGAAAAATAAAAATAGCCGCCAAAATAAAAATTAAAACAACTTTGTCCTTTTTAACAATACCGTAAATTAAAACACTTATCATCAATGCCAATGCAGCTGGCCTGGCAAATGTGAAAAAAAGCCCCGTAAACAAAACAAAAATCATACATAATTTTAATAGATTAAACTTTATTTGTTTGTTTTGCCCGAATTTTGGAAGAAAACCCAGATCATAACGCAACATCCCAAAAGAAAAAGCTACTACCGAAGACAAATAAACACCTAAAACATTAGGATTAGGAAATGCTGCTGTTGCCCGTTTTAAACCAATTGTTCCATTTATATCAATGTGGTTGCCTCTAATAAAATCCCATCCCATCCCCATTTGCCAAATAGCATCAAAACTAGCAATACAAGCTCCGAATATTATGCTTAAAACGATTCTCTTAATCTGTTTAATATCTCTAAGCTCCTCAACAAAAATCAAGAAAGTCAACCCATACTCAACTAACTTAAATACCCCCTTGATACTAGCGCGCAAATCAATGGAATTAAATATGGAAAGAATTGAAATAGACACAAAAACCAAAAACGGAAGGTCAATTGCCGTTCTTACAAGAAATTTCTCTTTCTTTAAAACTTTCTTCAAGAAAAAGTTTGCAAAAAGAAAACTAACAAAGAAGCTACTGAAAAATGGCGCTATAGCAACAGAAAAAGGTATCAAAATAAGCGACCAGTATACTGCTGTATCACAAAATAAAATTATTTTATTTTTCATATTTTCTAACGTAAGAAACGATACTTAATCATATAGAACAAAGCCCAAACTCCGTCGCGCCATCTTATTTTCTTTCCATCTTTGTAGGTGCGCGGGAAATAAGCAACCGGAATCTCTATAATTTTCTTCTTCTTTTTTAGCGCGTTACAAACAATTTCAACATCTATATCAAAACCTGAAGCCTTTAATCCCAGCTCAACAAAAGCATTTCTCGATGCTAGCTTATAGCAAGTTGCATAATCATTTAGTTTACTTCCAAAAAGCATATTTAAAACAAATGTCAAAGCTTTGTTCCCCAGTCTATGTAAAAACAAACCATCGTGCCCATTAATAAACCTTGCGCCAAAAACAAAATCAGCATTTTCTTGCTTATAGGCCTGGATAAGCTTTAGAAAATCATTCGGATCATACTCAAAATCCGCATCCTGAATAATTACCAGCTCCCCTTGAGCATTATCAAGGCCGGTTAAAAACGCAGCCCCCTTACCTCTTTGGCTAGAGTGATAAACTACTTTAACATTTTTATTAGTTAAATCTTTTAATAAACGATCCGTGCCATCGGTAGAACCATCATCAACCACAATAATTTCTTTTTCAATCCCTTGAACAGCATTAATCTTCTCAAGGATAGCACGCACGGTCCTTGCTTCATTAAAAACAGGGACTACTACTGACAATAGCGGTACACTCATTTTTTAAATTTCCTTATAATTGCCCAAAAATACAGTTTTAGATAACTCGGCAAAAGCTTTAATATTTTAAAGTTTGATTTTCCTTTTG
>JACROS010000058.1 GCA_016214325.1 Candidatus Omnitrophota bacterium
GATACTTTGTTGAGGAAACTTTGCAAAAAAGAAACCCTAGGCTTCTCGGCAATAAGGTCAAACATAGCCAAAGCAGCATTTTTGAATAATTCTTTTAAATTACTGCCTCGGCAACGAATACCAATATCTGCGGTGTGCTCGATTATTTCGTAGCTTTTATGCATACTGAGCCTACTTGAGAAAAAATGGGCCATGTTGGAGTCGAACCAACGACCTTGACATTAAGAGTGTCCTGCTCCACCAATTGAGCTAATGGCCCTTAAGCATTAAAACAAATTTCCAAAAGCGCTATTTAATGAGCTTTTATTTTAACCTAAAATTACCCGCTTTGCAACCCAATTATTATTCAAATCTGACAACTTTTGCGCGGATATTAAACACCTTAACCGACGGGAGGCGTATAACCGGGGTAACTTCGCCCTGATTAACCGAGCTCTTCTCCAGCCCGATTGTCTTTACCTCTTCCTTAAATCCCTCAGACACCAATATCTGAATAACAGCATCGCCTCCGGCAGATCTGGCCTTTTGTTCTAAAGCAGGCGTAATATCATCCTTATTGTAGACAAAACCCTTAATTTCCCCAATCACACTATATTTTTTCTCAGGCACTCCCTGAAAAAACAACCCCACTAAAGACTCCGCAGGCCTTGCCGGGAAAACAACATTATCAGCGCCTTTAAAGTCAAGTTTACCCTGCCAGGTAGGTTGAGTTGACATACACCCGCAGAAAATAATAGCAATAATTAATAATAAAATATTCTTCATGGCTTCTTGTCCACACCAGCAGCTTTCTTAAAAGCTTCCACAAACTTCTCGTCGCAAACCTTACCTAATTCTTGCGCCTTTTGCAAATCAACCCACGCCTCTTGATAATAATGGTGAAAATAATGTGTAATTGCCCGGTTATAATAGGCATCGGTATATTTTGGATTAAGTGAAATTGCCTCTGTAAAATCCTCCACTGCCTGTTTATATTCATCTTTTCTATAATAATCAAACCCGCGATAATTAAAAGCTTCGGCATTCTTGGGATTATTTTTAATTAAAGAATTTAATAAACTAATGGACTGGTCGTATTCACCTTTTTCCAAATAACCCTTGGCTTTATCTAAAATTTCCGTTTCCGGATTTGCTGCCCAAGAAATACCAAAACAAACCAGTCCCGATATAATAAAAAACATAAAAACATTAATAAATTTTCTCATTTAATTCTTTTCTTGTATTTATGCGCCCAGGTGGAGTCGAACCACCAGTAGCTAGTTCCGAAGACTAGTGCCCTATCCATTGGGCCATGGGCGCGTCAGATAACCTGGGCTTTTTTCCCAAAAATATTCTTAACTTTATTCAACTTATCTTTAGACACACAAAACACATTCTTTTCAGCAGTTGTGCGCACAGGAGAATTGATTTGAATTAAATCAGGATTAATTTTATCTGCTGCTTCTTTAATTTTTTTAATTTTTTTTAAATTATCGTTAATTCCCTTAACAATCATTACCTCAAGCCAAATTTTACCTGAAAATTCTTCCCTAAGCTTAACTAAACTATCCACTATATCTTTAACTATTATACCCTTTACCGGCCGGTCAATCTTTACAAACACATCTTGAGTTATGGCATCTAAAGAAGGTACAATTAAATCTGCTTGTAATAAATCTTTTCTAAGATTTTTATCAAAGATTAGAGTAGAATTAGTAATTACTGCTACCTTCACCTTAGCAATTTTTTTAATCCCTAGAATTAACTTTCCTATTCCGGTATTTAAAGCTGGTTCTCCTGCGCCAGAAAGCGTAACAAACTTAAGCTTCTTAGCTTCAACAGGATTATTGCTAAGCCAAGACCTAAACTCTTTAAGAACACCATTAATTTTAATATATTCTCGACGATTTAAAGTTAAAACACTAGTCTTACCCAATTGGCAGTAAACACAATCAAGGCTACAGATTTTATGAGGTGTTAGGCTTATCCCCAAAGACAAACCTAAGCGGCGCGATTTTACTGGTCCGTATATATGTATCATCTTGAAAATAAAATCCCCACACTAACAAAAAAACTAACATCAGCTATTATTTTTAGTGTGGGGAATAATCTTACTTTACTTCGATCACGCAATTTTGTGTACCAAAATTATTTGTAACACAACTTGTGCAGCGAGGATCATTTGTCCACGATCCGTCTACAAAGAATTTATATTCATATCTTCCAGGCTTAAGACTGGCTTTTGCTATCCAGTTGCCTTTAGAATCTTTCTTAGCAAGTCCTGATTTTACATCCCAGTTGTTAAAACTACCTGCAAGGCTGACTTTCTTCGCCTGTGGAGAATAAAACTTAAATTCTACTGCTTTAGCTCTTGTAACTGCGGCCATTTTGCCCTCCTTTTAATGTGCACTTAACTTATATATACACAACAACTAAACTTATGTCAAGAATTTTCACACTGCAACAATAACAATTCCTTTTTTGTCAGCTAAAGACAAGCTCTTTTCTTTGTCAATAAAAAGTGTTTTATCTGCTTCAATAGCAAGGCATTGCGCTCCTGCGCGAATAAGGTTTTTAATTGTATTAAACCCGACTACCGGCACATCAAAACGCATATCCTGCTTATGCTTACTTACCTTAACAATAGTAACCCCGCCGCGGCTAATCTTACCGGATCTTCTAATCAAGTTATCCGTTCCCTCTAATGCTTCAACCGCAACAATAGCCTTTGATTTTACTGCTACGGTCTGGCCGATATCAAGCTCTCCTACAGCCTTAGCTAAATGCAGGCCAAAATCAATATCCTCAAGAATTTTTTGATCTGGACTTCTTTTAGTTAACACGCCTTTCTTAGGAAGGTAATCTGTAATAAAAATTGTTGAATCCAAAAGCTCCAGGCCATGCTCTTTTAATTTATCAGCAATCTTACCAAAGATTGTATCTGCTCTTTTATCTTTTATTGAAGAAAGTAAATTACTTAACTCCGGATCCTTATTAACTTCTTTACTAAAAAGCCTGCGCGGGCTAATCTGCCCGGCCATTACCACTTTTGTAATTCCCTCGTCTTTAAAAATCTTAAACAACCGACTATACTCACCTAGCCCAAGCCAATAAATTTTATCAACAAGCTTCTTGAGCTGGCGCGATGTATCGCCCTTAATTGCCACCGCCACAATAGAATAGTTTTTCTTTCTTGCTTCTTTGGCAAAAAGCAAAGGGAATTTCCGGTTACCGGCAATCAGGCCGATTTTTTCCATAATTTTAATTTGCTTTACGGCAAGAGCGTGCAATTCCACGCTCTGATGTTTTAACAAAATCGATTAGGTGAGATACCTCAGGAGTAAGATTAACTTCTTTTTCCACTTTTTCTAAAGCATGTTTAACTAAAAGGCCGGAATTAAAAAGAAGCTTATATGCCTTATCAAGTGCCTGCATAGAATCTTTGGAAACATTATTGCGCCTTAAGCCAACGAGATTTAATCCGAAAACCGAAGCCGGATGACCATCACAAGTTGAATAAGGAGGGATATCCTGCACAACCTTGGAACAACCACCAATAATAGAAAGCTTTCCAACACGCACAAATTGATGAATCGCTACTAAACCGCCTACTACAGCTCTATCCTCAATAGTTACATGCCCAGCCAAGGTGCCGCTATTAGCTAAAACACAATAACTGCCAACTCGGCAATCATGGGCAATATGAGAATAGGCCATAAAAAGATTATTGCTTCCCACAATCGTCTTTCCGCCTTCTTCTGTACCCGGATTTAAAGTACAATACTCGCGAATAATATTATTATCGCCTATTTCAAGAAATACTCTCTCTCCTTTAAACTTTAAATCCTGCGGCTGGCTGCCAACAACAGCTCCAGTAAAAATACGGCAATTACTTCCAATGGTAGTATTTCCCTCAACCACGCAGTGGCTGCCGATTACGGTATTATCACCAATGGCCGCATTATCGCTAATCAAAGAATACGGCCCGACGCAAACGCCCTGCCCGAGTTTCGCCTTCTTTGAAACAATCGCAGTTGAATGTATCTGCATAATTAATCCTCAACAAGCGCAAACATCAAATCAGCTTCAGTAACAACCTTACCATCAACTGTTGCTTTTGCATGCACCTGTCCTGTTTTAGATTTTATTTTGCCGGCAATTACTTCCATAACAAGCTGATCGCCAGGCACAACTGTTTTTCTAAACTTAATATTATTTGCTGCCATAAAAAATGCGAGCTTACCTCTATTCTCCTCGGGAGCAAGCATCATCACACCACCTACCTGTGCCATGGCCTCAACAATAATCACACCCGGCATTACCGGCCTTCCAGGAAAATGCCCCTTAAAAAAATAATCGTTAATCGTAACATTCTTTATCCCGATAGCACGCTTTCCTTTTTCCAAATGCACAATCCTATCCACAAACAAAAACGGCTCGCGGTGAGGCAAGATTTTCATAATTGTTGTTACATCCAGCTGTCCGTCTTGCTGCAGATGAAAACCAGCTCCAATTCCACCGGTAAGAGATTTAAGCTTTTGCTCATTAATCTTCTTTGCGATTTTAATATTCTGCGAGTGCCCGCTCTTTATAGCAATCACGTGAGCTCTTAGAGGACAACCCACCAAATAAAGATCCCCCATTAAATCAAGCATCTTATGCCTGATAAATTCATTCTCATAACGTAAAGTATTTTTAATTACACCATTCTTACCCAGAACAAGAGTATTGTCATAATTTGCCCCTAGGCCCAAACCTTTCTGCTGTAATTCATTAGCTTCGCTTTCAAGGCAAAATGTGCGCGCTGCAGCAATTTCTTTCTTAAATACTTCAGCATCTAATAATAACTCCAAGAACTCTGTGCGCTCAACAGGCTGGTTATAACTTAAGGTATATGAAATTTTAAGGCTGCTCGCCGGCAAAACAATAATTGAGCCGCCTTCCTCTTCAACATACATTGGTTCTTTGACAGAGAAAACATGTTTATCTTTTTCAAGTTCTCTTATCCCAACTTTTGTGAGCGCTTCAATAAAACTTTGCCCGCTGCCATCAAGCCCAGGAACCTCTTCATTATCAATTTCAATATAAAGATTATCAATCCCTAAACCAGATAAACAAGCCATGAGATGTTCAATTGTCTGCACTTCAGCAGTTCCTACAGCAATAGTAGTCCTACGACGAGAACGCTCAGGAGAAATTAAATTCTCCACTGCTGCTTTTATTACCGGCCGTTGCGGCAAATCAACACGAATAAAATTTATACCTACATCTACATCTGCTGGCTTAAGGGTGATATTCACCTTTTTTGCAGTATGTAAACCTATGCCTTTTAAACTTAATTCTGCTGCTATTGTTGTTTGTTTATTCATGATAAGCCTACTCTTTTATGTTTAGTTTATTTTCTAGTTCTGCAATTTTCTTTTTAAGTTCCTTTAAATCCTCGTATACGCGCGGGAGGTTCTGCACACATGCATTAATCTTTTTTGCGCTGTTATGCTCCCTTGCAGGATAACCAGACACAACAGTATTCTCAGGCACAGACTTTGTTACACCTGCCTGCGCTGCCACCACTGCTCCGTCTCCAATTGTAATATGCCCTACTAAACCTGCCTGCCCTGCGAGGGTAACATTTTTCCCAATAACTGTTGAACCAGAAACTCCTGCC
>JACROS010000103.1 GCA_016214325.1 Candidatus Omnitrophota bacterium
AAACGAGCTCCCGCAGTTCCTAGAAACTTTATAAAATTTTCCTCTTTAGCTTCTAATTTATTTTTATTACCTATTCTCATTTAGTATTTGACTTCTTGTCTATCCACAGCTTCTTGAGTTCCTCGTTAATCTCATGCACCTGGCTAAAACTTAACTCTGTTTTTATGGCATCCAGTTCTTTTTTGCTCACTGCCTTATTATTTTTCGGGATAATAAATTCTTCAATTCCAAGTGCAGCTGCTCCGCACGACTTCACAAAAAACTTAATTTCTCTATCATCTGAAACAACTACAATATTCTTTGGATTCTGACTAGACTCAACCATTTGCATTATTTTCTTATCAGCTGAATCATCGCACGAGAAAATAACCTCAAAAGAATCCTCGCGCAAGGAGCGCGCACTGGCATCAGGAAAACCATCAAAAACAACCAGAACTTTATTTTTTTGGCTACCGGTTAATTTATGGGATTTAATTAATTCCAACAGGGCAAACCTTTGATCCTTAATATTTTTTCTGGAGAAACGGCTAAACTGGGCGTGCTTGATGATGTTGTATCCGTCGATGACGAACTGTAAGGACATAGATAATACCCCCCACTGCTCCGATAAAGAGGATAAAGGAAAAGTTTAAAAGCGACATCGCAAAAGCAAGGTCCTTAGACATTCCCACTTTTGTAAAAAAGAAAATCGTTGTAGCATCCCGCAGGCCAAGGCCGCCAATTGAAATTGGAAGCATGGTAATTGCTCCAATAATAGGCAGGAAAATCAAGAAATAAATTACATTAATTTTTACGCCCAATGAGAGCGCAATCACATAAAATGATAATGGTGCTACAATTTGAATCAAAAAAGAAAAAATAAGATTCCCGGCAATAGTCCTCTCTTTATTACGAAAATAGTGAATTTCCTGATGCACATTCTTTAGTAAATCACGAATTTTACCGGCATTAGGTGAATGTAAAAGGCTGTTTATTTTTGCATAAAAAAACCTATTAAACAAAACCAATAGAACCACAACCAAAACAGAAACAATTACAAATACCGCCAATAAAACACTGTGTGTTGAACTAACATGATTCCAGCCAATAATAACTGAAATTAAAGCCAATACCGCCAAACCTACATACCCGCTTAAACGATCAAGAAAAACCGTAGCCAAAACTTCTTTTGTCTTCTTGGTGTGAGCCGCCAAATCAATACTGCGCATCACATCCCCGCCAATAGTTGAAGGCAGAAACAAACTAAAAAACACTCCTCCTGCATAAGAAATAACAACTCGTTTTAAAGGAAGATGAATTTTTACTGCCTTTAAAAGCATCTCCCAGCGTAAAAGACACAATACATAAGTTAAAAAATATATAAAAAAAGATGCCGCCAGCAACAATTTATCAGCATTTTTAATAATCCCAAAAAGGCTCTTTCTGTCTACCTGCCTAAACAAAAAAACCAGCAAAGCAATACTAATACCAATTCTCAGTAAAATTGAAGAAATATTCTTAAGAGCTTTCATTTAATCAATAGTTCCTTCCCGGTTAGGCGCCTATAAGCTTCAAGATATTTAAGACTAGTTTTTTCTATTATTTCAACAGGTAATTTAGGAGCAGGAGGATTCTTGTCCCAATCTAAACCCTCCAGATAATCTCTAACAAACTGCTTATCAAAACTTGGCTGCGAAGCACCCGGCTTATACTGGTCAAGCGGCCAAAAACGTGATGAATCAGGAGTCAAAACTTCATCAATTAAAATAATTTCGCCGCTATAAAACCCAAACTCAAACTTTGTATCTGCAATAATAATGCCTTTAGACAAAGCATAATCACTGGCCTTTTTATAAATAGCAATACTTAAATCTTTAATCTTATCGCTAACACTCTTTCCCAAAAGATTTTCTACATAACCTTGTTCAACATTAATATCATGCCCTGCGTCTTCTTTTGTAGACGGTGTAAAAATAATCTCCGGCAATTTATCTGACTCTTTGAGACCAGCTGGAAGTTTTATCCCGCAGACAGATTGTTTCTGTTTATATTCTTTCCACCCTGAACCAGACAAATACCCTCGCACAATACACTCCACTGGCAAAGCTTTGGCTTTTTTCACCAGCATTGAGCGGCCAGATAACTGCGTTTTATATTTATTTAACTCCTGTGGATATTGCCCAACATCGGCAGTAATAAGATGATTTTTTGTAACATCCTTAAGAAAATCAAACCAAAAACAAGAAATACTGCTTAAGACATTTCCTTTATGCGGAATTCCACAGCTTAATACAACATCAAAACAAGAGATCCTGTCTGAAGAAACCACCAGAAGCTTGTCATCTAGGTCATAAACATCCCTCACCTTACCACGACGGAATAATTTTAAATCCTTAAAATCGGTGGTCAATAAAACTTCATTATTCATAATTATTCAGCCTTTGCTGCAAATCTTTATACTCCTGCCACAATTCCAAAGGAAGATCTTTCTTAAACTGCTTAAAGAATTTATTCACATCCTTCATTTCTTCCGACCACTCTTCTTTATTTATGGTCAAGAGCTTTTCAAGGGTTTGAATAGACAAATTTATTCCTGTCAAATCAATATCCTGTGCTCGAGGAACAAAACCAATCGGAGTTTGCACTGCCGCAACCCTATTATTACAACGATCCAATATCCATTCAAGCACCCTCAAATTCTCTCCAAATCCAGGCCATAAGAATTTACCATTCTCATCGGTCCTAAACCAATTCACAGCAAAAATCTTCGGCGGCTTGACCATACGTTTACCCATGCTTAACCAATGCGCAAAATAACTCGCCATATTATAACCGCAAAATGGAATCATTGCCATCGGATCCCTGCGCACTTGGCCGACTTTACCGACCTGTGCTGCAGTTAACTCAGAACCAGTTGTAGCTCCCATAAAAACGCCATGCTGCCAATTAAATGCCTCAAATACTAGCGGAGTTAAATGAGCGCGCCTACCTCCAAAAACAATCGCAGAGATCGGCACACCATGATGCTGGTCAATACGAAATGAGGCTGAAGGACAATTCTTAATTGGAGCGGTAAAACGGCTATTCGCATGTGCGGCTAAAATCGGTTTGCCATTTTCGTCTTTTTGCCCAGGCTTCCACTGTCTACCTTGCCAATCAATGCCTTCCTGAGGAACCTCTCCATCAGCACCTTCCCACCAAACTGTATTATCTGCCTTTAAAAGCACATTTGTAAAAATGGTATTTTTCTTAATTGTTTCTACCATCATCGGATTTGATTTAGAATTTGTACCTGGCGCAACACCAAAAAACCCGCTTTCCGGATTAATCGCCCAAAGCGTTCCGTCGGAATCAATACGCATCCATGAAATATCATCACCAACAGTCCAGATCCGATAGCCCTTTACTTTCAGGCCCTCCGGGGGAATAAGCATAGCTAGGTTTGTCTTACCACAAGCGCTAGGAAATGCTGCAGCAATATACTCAACATGGCCATTTGGCTCTTCGATACCCATAATCAGCATATGTTCTGCCAACCATTGTTCGCGTTTACCAAGATAACTAGCAATCCTCAATGACAAACACTTCTTCCCAAGCAAAACATTTCCGCCGTAGCCTGAACCCACGCTCCAAATAGTATTATCCTCGGGGAAATGTAAAATTAATCTTTTATTAATGTCAAGCTGAGCTTTTGAATGCAGGCATTTAGTAAAACCAGTATTTGATTCTGCGTCCTGAAGCTCCAATTGACGCAACACAGATTCTCCGCACCTGGCCATTATCAACATGTTTAAAACAACATACCGCGAATCAGTTAACTCAACCCCAATCTTGCTAAAAGGCGAACCAACCGGCCCCATAGAAAACGGAATCACATACATCACTCGGCCTTTCATTGCTCCTTTAAAAATAGCACGAGCCTTATTATAACCATCCCTAGGAGACATCCAGTTATTTGTTGGGCCGGCATCCTGCTTTCTCTTTGTGCAGATATAAGTAAGATGTTCCGTACGCGCCACATCATCTATGGCAGTGCGATGTAAAAAACAACCAGGAAGTTTTTCCTGATTCAATTCTATTAGCTCACTGCTTGCAACACATTCTTTTTCAAGTCGCTCTCTTTGCGCATCAGTGCCATCAATCCAGACAATTTCCTCCGGCTGGCACATCTGAGCCATTTTTTCAACCCAATCTTTAAGTTTTTTGTTAGTTGTGGGGAATTTCTTAACGATCATAGCAAATACCTTTCTGCTGAATATGCAGCCACTGCCGCCTCGCCACAGGCATTTACCACCTGATACAAGCTTTTCTTACGGCAATCACCGCAGGCAAAAACGCCTTGTTTTAATGTTTGCATCTGCTCATCTGTTATTACAAAACCCAATTCATCTAATTGCAATTGATTCTTTAAAAAGGCAGTGTTAGGAAGAATACCAACAAAAACAAAAACTCCCTGACAAACAATATTTGTTACTACGTTTGTTTTAACATTATGAATCTTAACTGCCTCTACCCTATCTTTACCAACAATTTCATCAATCACAGTATCTAAAATAAAACTTATTTTTGGATTCTTTCTAGCACGCTCCTCTAGAATCTCGGATGCGCGCAGTTTATCCCGGCGGTGGATCACAGAAACCTTGTTAGCATAAGTGGTAAGAAATATAGCTTCCTCTATCGCCCTGTCCCCGCCTCCAACAACCACAATTTCTTTATTTTTAAACAAAGGCCCGTCGCAAGTCCCACAATAAGAAACCCCTCTGCCAGTTAAGGCCTGTTCACCGGCAACTCCCAAGCGCTTAGGTTGCGCACCAGAAGCAATAATCACTGTGCGAGCTTCATAGAAGCTGTCCTTGGTCTTAATACTATAAATTGGTTCTTTAAGCTGACTGCTCTGAACAATTTCAACAACTTCTTCTGAAACAATTTCTACGCCTAACTCATCAACTTGTTTCTTAAATTTATCTATTAACTCGTGCGTAAGAATCCCTCCGGGAAAACCCGGATAATTTTCAATTGTCTGCGAAAGAACAATCTGCCCTCCACAGCCAATCTTCTCCAAAACAATCGTCTTGAGTCTGTATCTACCAGCATAGATAGCAGCTGTCAAACCTGCTGGCCCTGCTCCAATAATAACTAAATCATAAATATCCTGATTATGCATTTTCTATAAAATAATCTGTCTTTCCAAAACAAATTTCTTTTTCGCGCACCAGACTAAAAACTACAATTGCAACTGACAAGTTTTTCTTTCTGATTCGGACAATTTCTGGCTTCTTGCTCTCTTTCGCAGCTCTTTTAGCTTAGAAGAAATCTTAATTTTATCCAAGAAAGAAGCATGGTCAATAATTAACTTACCTTTAAGATGGTCTATTTCATGTTGAAAAACACAAGCAAGCAGATTTTCAGCCTCAATCTTAACTGCAGAGCCAAACTCGTCCAAGCCCTCAACTAAAATCTTCTTTGCCCGTTTTACTTTTATACAAATTCCAGGCACGCTCAAACACCCCTCTTCCATTGATTGAGAACCTTCTTGCTTAACTATCTTTGGATTAATTACTTTATAGAGCCCGCTTCCTGCGTCTACAACAATCATCATTTCATTAATTCCAACCTGCGGAGCTGCCAAGCCAATACCAGAGCTTTCATACATTATGCGCGCCATACGGCTCAAAACTTGCCGGCGCTCATCAGTAAATTTTTGCACAAGATTAGACTTCTTCCTCAAGCAACCATCACCTAATATCTTAATTTTTAATTCGGTTTCTTTCATCGACATTAACTATTTTAGCTTCTATATTTTGCGCTTCTTTATCCTCTAAAAAAACATACGTTAAGACAATAACCAGGTCTCCGGGACACGCCCCGCGCGCCGCAGGGCCGTTTAAACAAACTACCCCGCTTCCAGCTTCACCTTTAATGGCATAAGTTTCCAAACGATGTCCATTATTTAACTTAAGCACCTCCACCTTTTCTCCTTCTAAAATATCAGCGGCTTTCATCAAATTACTGTCAATAGTAATACTTCCTTCGTAGTAAAGATTAGCCTCAGTAACTCGTGCTCGATGAATTTTTGATTTTAACATTGTTCTCAACATTTTATGCTCCTATCTATTCAATGCCCTTGAAATTTCCTCAGGAAAATCATTAGCAGCAACCGGGCCAGATGCTGTAATAATATTCCCATCGCGCACTACAGGATTAGTGGAATAAATCGCTCCGCCTGCCACCAACTCATCTTCTTCTGAAGAGGAAACTGTGGCGCGCTTCCCTCTTAAAATACCAGCATTTGCCAAAGTAACCGGTGCGATGCAAATAGCCGCCACTATACTATTTTGCGAATACGCATCTTGCACAATTTTAAAAATCCTGCTATCGTTCCAATATTGGCTTGCTCCCATGCCCCCGATTAATACAATCGCATCAAAATCATGCGCAGATAAATTGTCAATTAATAAATCCGGCTTTACTTTATCGCCATACATACCTTTAACAAAATCAATAGTAGTAGATGCAACCTTAACATCCGCCCCCTTACTTGATAAAATATTCTTTGACTGAGAAAATTCTTCATCCTGAAACTGATCCTGAGGAATAATCAAAACAACTTTCTTAGAATTCAAATCCTGGGCATTAGATGCAGAGGAAAATAATAGAAAAAATACCGGCACAAAAAACAGTTTTTCCATTCTATTCACCCCTTACAAGCTGATATGTCTGGCGCGCAATCATCAACTCTTCATTTGTAGGCACAACTAAAACTTTAGGCGCATTTTTTAAACAAGAAAATAAATTCTTTGTGATTTCTTCTCTAACCCCTGCCTGATTTTCACCTATCCCGGCAGTAAACACCAGAGCATCGCATCCGTTCATAATCGCAATATAAGCCCCGATATATTTTCTGATACGATAAACAAAAATGTCCACTGCAAGCCCAGCACGCCTATTGCCTTCTTTAGCCTTTTTTTCCAAGATCCTCATATCATTACTGATCCCGGAGACTCCTTTTAATCCGCTTGCTTTATTTAAAAAGTTATCCATTTCAGCAGGATTCATTCTCTTTTTTTGCATAATATAAGTTACCAAAGCAGGATCAATATCCCCGCAACGAGTCCCCATCACCAAACCCTCTAAAGGAGTAAATCCCATAGTAGTATCGATAGATTTACCTCTATCAACTGCCGCAATACTACAGCCATTACCCAAATGACAGGTAATTATTTTAACTTTTGAGAATTCTTTTTTTAGAATTCGCGCTGCCTCTTTAGCCACAAACTCATGGCTTGTCCCATGAAAACCATATTTTCTAATCCCGTATTTTTTGTAACACTCATAAGGAAGGCCATAGGTATAAGCATGCTCAGGAATGCTTTGATGAAACGCAGTATCAAAAACAGCCACCTGCTTAACACCTGAAAGAAGTTTCTTACAGGCCAAAACGCCTGCAAGATTTGCTGGATTATGTAAAGGAGCGATTGCCGAACACTGCCTAATTTTACGAATCACTGCCTGATCAATTAAAACCGGCTTCTTAAATTTCTCAGCACCATGCACTACACGATGCCCGACAGCTCCCACGCCATCAATTTTTTCTAAAATTATTTTTAATCCCGAGTAATGATCCGAAACTGCTGAACCTTTTTCTCCAATATGCTCAATGACACCCTTAGATACAAGAGCCTCTTTTGGCATGTCAAAAACTTTATATTTTATAGATGAACTTCCGCTGTTTATAACTAGAATTTTCATTTACTTAAACCTTAAGTTTCCCTAACCTACCTTGCTCTAATCGCCGACACTGCAACACAATCCACGATATCCTCAACCAGGCACCCTCGAGAAAGATCACTTGTTGGCTTATTTAAACCCAAGAATAACGGCCCGACTGCACGTGCTTTAGCCAATCTCTGCACTAATTTATAACCGATATTACCCGCCTCAAGATTTGGAAAAATTAAAACATTGGCCTTACCGCCTAACGGGCTAGCAGGATATTTAATCCGGGCAACCTCAGGAACAATTGCCGCATCAAGCTGTATCTCGCCATCAACTAAAAGATTAGGAGACATTTCCTTAAGCATACCTAAGGCTTCATTAATCCTTTCAGCAGACTTTGTTCTGGCTGAACCTTTAGTAGAATAACTTAACAATGCAATGCGCGGAGTCAAATTTAAAACTTTCCCTGCTAATTCCGACGCAGCCAATGCAATACAAGCAAGCTGCCTTGAATTTGGCTCAGGGATTATCCCGCAATCAGCAAATATAAAAGTCCCCTCATCTCCCAAATCACAATCCGGCACTACCATAATAAAACAACTCGAAACTATTGTAATGCGTTCATCAACTCCGATACAACGTATAGCCGCCCTTGCCATATCAGGAGTAGTGTGATTTGCGCCAGCAACCAATCCATCAAATTTACCTTCCCGAGTCATCATTGCTGCACAATACAAAGTGTCCTCAAACAACCTCTTTGCAGTTTCAAGATCAATATCTCTTGATTGATGAGCCTGGAAAAATTCTTCAACATACCTCTCTTTTTCTTTGGGATCTATTTTATCCTTAGATAAAACCACCACCTTAGCGAGCCCTTCTTTTTCAATAATCTTTGCCGCCTCAAGAACGCGCTTGTCATCATACTCAGGCAAGACAATAGTCTTTTGTTTCTGCTTAGCTAACTCTCTTATTCTCTTAATCGTATCCATTATTACATCCCTTTCAAAATTTTCTCCAAATCCACATGCTCTTTAACTAAATTCACAACCGCGCCAATTTTTTCTTTATCCTGTGGCCTAATCTTAATTGTCAAATCATGAACAGTTGTTGCCACATCATAAGTATCGGTATTCGCTAAAAGAACAGGTATCTCAGCCTTCAACAAAAGATTCATCACCGGCTCCTCGGGAATAATCCCGCCGGACAAAACTATCCCGGAAACTTTTAACTTTTTTTCATCACTCTGCCGAAAACAATTTAAAGCAGTCATAATCATATCCTGCCGGTCTCCGGGAGTAATCATTAAGCTATTATCAACAATATATTTTGCAGCATCTTTTGGTTCCATCGCCCCTACAAAAACCTGAGAAATTGAACGCCCTAAATATTCCTTGCCGCAAAGAACACTAAAACCCGCTTCCTCAACAATTTGTTCAAAACTTGGCCGTGACAGCATCGGGTCAAACGGCACCACTCCCAAAACATTAATCCCCTGCCTCTCTAAACCCTTTCTTACTAAACGGCTTATTTTCTCAAATTTAGAAGGCAAAACCTTATTAACAATAACACCTAAAACCTTTACCCCCTCTTTTTCAAAAAGGGCCTTATTCAAAACTATTTCATCAATCGGCCTGCCAACCCCGCCAGAAGAAATAATAATTACTTTCGCACCCAAAAGCTTTGCTACTGTAGCATTAGAATGATCAAAGACAGAACCTACTCCAGCATGGCCAGTGCCTTCAATAATCACCAGATCATTGCCCTTTGAAACCCTTTTAAAAGAATCTTTTATCTGACGAGAAATCGATTTCTTATCCGGCTTTGCAATGTATTTCTCGGTAAAGCCTTTTTCAACAGCTATCGGGCTCATATCTTTTAGCCCGCATTTTATTCCGCAGACCTCTTCTATTAAAAGAGAGTCCTCATCAATCTTTAAACCTTCTTCTTCAAGATAGCGCTGGCCAATAGGTTTAATAAAACCCACCCTTTTAAACCTATTCTGAAAATTGCAGATTAAACCTAAAGATGCAGTAGTCTTTCCGTCATTCTGTTTAGTTGCGGCAATAAAAACTTTACGCATGGAAAACAAACTCCACCCTAAAGATTCTCTTCAATTTTTCTTTTTAACTCAGCTTTATTTAAAGCACCAACCATCTGTTCTGTTACTTTGCCTTTATTAAAAAATATTATCGTCGGAATTGACATTACCCCATAATGCGTAGCTGTCTTAGGGCTGGAGTCAACATCAACTTTACAAATCTTTATTTTCCCCAAGTATTCTTTTGCCAATTCATCAACAATAGGAGCAATCATTTTACACGGCCCGCACCACTGGGCCCAAAAATCTACTAAAACAGGCAATTGTGACTCCAAAACTTCTTTCTTAAAATTTTCGTCCGTTAGATGTAGTGTACTCATATTATTTTAAATAATTAAAAGGTTAATAAAATTTGGAAGGCGGATATTTAAATTATCACAAACAAACTTTAATTGCAAGAAATATTCCTCCTACCCTTGACACTGGTATAAAAATATGGCATACTTACTTTGGAAACAAAAAAAACACAACAAGGAGGCCGAATTTGATAGCGGAAGCTAACAGGCCTATCACCTACAAAAATCCCCTTGACGAAATCAAAGGGGTTTTTTGTTTTTCAGGCCTTACAGACGAATGGATGATCTGGCTCATCTCATACATGGTCTTTGCCTGCGAAGATCTTTCCCTTAAAACCCGCACCTGACGAAGGCCTTTTGTATACCAGCCAAAAAACTTACGAAATTTTACTACCCCGACATTTTCTCCATAAAAATCTACGCTTGAATTTAAATGCTCAAGCATTATCTCTGCAATTTCCTGCGCAGTCGGCTTTAAAACAACAACTCCTTTCTTTAAATATTCCTTCGCTTCCTGAAATATCCACGGATTACCCAACGACCCGCGCGCAACTGCAACCCCATCACAACCAGTTTCATCAAACATTTTTTTTACTAACTCTGCGGACAAAACATCCCCGCTTGCAATTACAGGAATTTTTACTACTGATTTTACTTTCTTAATTGAACCGTAATCAACATTACCGCTATAACCTTGCAATTTTGTCCTTCCATGAACAAATATTGCCTTTACCCCAGCATCTTCTGCCAACAAAGCCACTTCTTTAGCATTAATTGAATCCTTATCCCAGCCAATACGAATCTTTATTGTTACAGGAACATCAGAATTACGCACCACAATACGTAACAAACTCTTTAATTTATCGGTATCACGCAATAAACTCGCACCTTCTCCTCGGCGGGTAACTTTTTTAGCAGGGCAGGCAGCATTAAAATCAAGAACATCAAAAGTAAATTTCTTTAAAACATCCAAAGCCCTAAGAATATATTGCGGCTCGCATCCTAACAACTGCACCCCTAGTGGTTTATCTTGGGCAGTTGAAGCCAACATTTTCACGGTTTTCTTGCTTTTATGCCCGATAGAACGAGCATTAATCATCTCCACAAAAGCAAGCTCTGCTCCAAATTTACGGTTTAATAACCGAAATGGCAAATCACTTATCCCTGCCATTGGAGCAAGGATTAAATTAGATTTTAGTTTTAAACTTCCAATCTGCAACATAATAAAAAGGGGCTATCTCCTCTAGAACTATCTCAAAATGTCCCAAAAGGAGTGCCCCCTAAATTTTAAAGAATCAACTTCTGGTCTTTTACAAGCGGCTTGGTTTCAATCTGCTTAGCCACATCCTGCGGAATTCCGGGCTTTCCCAATTTGTAATACATATAGTTTTTATACCCCTCAACACCCGGCTGATCAAAAGCATTAACATTAAGCAATTCTCCCTCAAAAGCAGTAGCCATCTCAAAGAAATACAAAAGAGCTCCCCAATAATATGCTGTTACCTCAGGTATAACAATGGTACAGCTTGGCCTTTTCTCCTGATTTAGCGCCCACTCAGTAGCCTCCTGCGCCAATTGAATTAATTCAGAGAATTTTTTACCAGATAAAATATCATTCTTTCCCGGAACCTTTAAATCATTCTTAAATTTCTCCACCCGTATAAAAGTTGTAACTTTATTATTCTCTCCTTCAATATTATTTTGTTGGATAGAATGCAAATCATTGGTGCCGCGCGCAGGCACAGGCGTCCTTCCAACACACATCATCTGATTCTCATCTCTTACCCACTCTTCAAGCCCGTCTTTAACAATAATCTTGCGTGCAAACTTCTTGCCAAGGCTTTCTGCCAATAATTGCACATACCAATCAGCTGTAGATTTCAATGTCTCAGAAAAAGGCATCATCACAGCAATAGACTTATTCTTTTTCTTATAAAGAATCGTATGTAACACAGCATACATAGAGGCTGGATTTTCATACAAATCCTCCTGTGAGCATTTTTCTGCCATATCCCTTGCTCCAAAAAAAACATCTTCAATATTTACACCGACAAGAGCAAGATGCAATAGCCCCATATTAAATTCAGAAAATCTACCACCCACGCCTTTTAATAAGGGTAAATTCCTAAAGCTAAGTTTATCTTTCTCCTGTTCTTCATTTACTTTCTTGCGCAAAGTGCCTGATCCAGGATCTGTAATTGCAAAAATCTGCCTGCCGTATTTTTTTCCGACATTTTTCTTAAGCCATTCTTCAACCACAGTAAAAGCTGCCTTTGTTTCAGTGGTCTCGCCGGATTTAGAAATCACGATCACAAAAGTTTTTTTAGGTTTAAGATTTTTTAACAAAACCTGCAATGTTTCAGGATCTAGATTATTTCCTTCAAAATAAATTCTGGGTTTATTTTTCCTCAAAGCCTTAAACTCATTATAATACGGCGGACAAAGCGCGTCCTGCGCCGCCTTAAGGCCCAAATAAGACCCACCAATCCCTAGAGAAATTACGTTCTCATATTTAGCTGAAATTTCTTTGGCTATTTTTTGGATCTCTTTAATTAATTGCTTATCTTGATACGGCAACTGTGCCCATTCTAAAGATAATTTGATCCGGCTCACACTATCTACCAGAATTTTCTTTAAATGATAATGAGCATTATCTACGCTAGGCATAATCTCAGCAATATCCTGCTGCCTAACCCCATGCTCGCCTACATTTGTGCTAAATAAATTATTAAAATCAAACCTAATCTCCTTCATCTAATCTCTCCTTCTAGCCAACCTATCCTTAAATAATTTTTAATAAATTTAGCCCTGTAACAAGATCAATATCTTTAGTAGCTTTAACGCCTTTAAGTTCAAATACGATGGCTTCGATAACGAGAAAAACTCTGGAATCTTTACGCACACAGCCAGTAAGCGTTTTTAATTTTTTGCCCATTGCGCTATGAATATGTATTTGCGGCCCCTGTTTATTAGTAAAAATAGTGCCGATTCCCATTGTTTCCCAGCCATCTTTAAAACTTACCCAATTCGGCTCAGGAGGAATCACTGGCTTCTTCGGCCCAGTAACTAAATCTCCTTTTTTAAGCGCACCGATAAAAATCATCGTCGCAGACTTAATCTTTTCTTTTTTGATAAACGCCGAAAGCTTGTCAATCAAGACATCATCATCCTCAAACTTAAGCACAAAGATTCTTCCGATACTTCCTTTTGTATATTTCATAATTATTTTAAATACGCTTTAATAATTTTCTGTTCTTTTGTCGGCTTATCATTCATCCCAACTTCTATATTCTCTATCTTCTGCACTACATCGTAGCCGCCAACAACTTCGCCAAAGATTGTATGTTTCATATTTAACCACGGAGTAGGCACAGTAGTAATAAAAAACTGACTGCCGTTTGTGCTTGGCCCGGCATTTGCCATGGCAAGTAAACCAGGCTTATCAAATTTAACATTAACATTTACTTCATCCTCAAAAGGTTTTCCCCACACTGACTCACCACCTCTGCCAGTTCCCGTCGGATCCCCGCCTTGAATCATAAAATCCTTAATTACTCTGTGAAAAATTATTCCGTTATAATAACCCTTTTCAACTAATTTTGTAAAATTCTCGCACGCCTTGGGTGCAACCTGCGGCATAAGCTTAATTTCTATGTTTCCCTGGGTTGTTTCAAGCACTACAATTTTATTATCCATCTCTTGGGCTCCTTGTGAAAAGTTAATAATTCCCAACGTCAAGATTAATGCGATCAAAATATTTCTAAACATTTCTATCCTCCTTTTAGTTGCGAAGAAAGAATATCCTCGTAAATATCTAAAACTTCTTCGCGCTCCATATGCAAAAAGTGCCCCACGCCCTTAATTATTTTCAACTCGCAATCAGGGATTTGCGTGGCAAGGAATTTCACATCATCAATATCGATAATCGTATCATTCTCACCATTTATTAAAATGGTTTTTACCTTAATATCTTTTAAGTTTATCAAATCAGTTAATTGCTTTGAGGAAAGCACAAATAACCCATGTTCATAAAACGCCCGAATATCATCTTCTTTCATGGTAGAAAACTGGCTGATAATTCTCTGCTTAAGCAGCTGAGGAAGGTTCTCGCCAAAGCTTTCTATTAAAACCTTGGCCATCTGATCACGATCATTTATATCTACAGCATAACCTTTTTTAATAGTCTCTGCCATTTTCTTATTCGGCTTTGTCCCGAGGCTAGCCAAGATCAGGCGCTTTATTCTATCCTGATATTTTGAAGCAAATACCACCGCCACTACGCCTCCCCATGAAGCAGCGCACATAGTTGCATCTTTGTTTAAACCCGTCTTATCAACCACTGCTAAAAGTATCTGCACCTGCTCATCAAGAGTAACCTTGCTGGGCCCAGAAACAACCTTGCCCTTACCCTGATTTGGAAAATCAAAAAGCACTATTCTGTAATCTTTTGAAAAGCGGGACACAAAGCTAGACCACATTGCCATTGACTGCTGTACGCCATTAATACAAATAATATGCGGCCCGTTATTTTCATATATCCTATAGGGAATCAAAAATCTCCCCACTTTTAATTCATTTTTAACGCGCAAAACAGGACTACTCATTAAATTATTCCTCGCTTTTTCAACACTTGTTCTATTCTTGATCTTAAAACTTCCAAACTTACAGGTTTAACAATATAATCATCACAATACAAGCCCTCTGCTTTTAGCTGTGAAGCATAATCAGTCTTTCCAGTCATAATAATAACAGGCATGTATGCGGTTAACTTATCCTCTCTTAATCTTCTTAATACTTCAAAACCATCTATCCCCTGCATCATCAAATCAAGAATAATTAAATCTGGTTTATGCCATTTACAATCTGCTATCCATATACCTATATTACCTGCTTTAGCCGTTAAAACCTTATATCCCCATTGAGAAAGCCCCTCTTTAACAAGTTCACAGATTTGCGCATCATCATCAATAACAAGTATCTTGATACCATTAACTTTTTTCTCTGCCATCAATACCTCTTGTTAAATTTAAAGCTCGTAATAGTATATCTCAAAATCTCCAAACCAGGAAGGATTTTATTTGTGAATTTTCTTCAAGCTCTTTTACACATCATTGCCATGACCCCGACGGGACGTCGGAGGAAGAAACAGTCTCGAGAAAGGCTGCGGAATTTAACGATAGTTGCAGAAACTTAGCGGAATAGAAAAATCTAGCCCCCTCAAATGCGTAATAACTGCCTGCAAATCATCTTTCTTTGCTGAGCTTACTTTGATTTTCTCTCCTTCAATTTGTGTCTGCACCTTTAGGCCCAAGCCCTTAATAATACCTGTTAACTCTTTTGCTTTTTCTTTTTCAATGCCCATAAGAATTTCCACTGCTTGGCGAAGATATCCTTCAAAAGCTTTTTCAGGGGTATTAAATTTAAGCGATTTAAGCGAAACGCTTCTTTTGGCAAGCCGTGTGGCTAAAATATCGGTTAAAGCGCGAAGTTTAAAATCATCATCAGCAATTAAGGTAATTTTCTTTTCTTTGCGGTCAAAAACAATTGAGGCTTTACTATCCTTAAAATCATACCGCTGAGCCAATTCTTTACAAGCCTGATTTACGCCATTATCCACTTCCTGCAAATCAACCTCAGAAACAATATCAAATGAAAAATTTGCCATATCCTAACCCCTCCTTTATTTATTTACTTATTTATTTCTAAAGTGAACAAAGATTCTTCCAAAGTTTTTATCGTCTTTTTCTATGCGATGATACAAATTTTTAATATGCCCCTGATCCAAAAAACGCAATACGCTTTTCTTCAACTGGCCGCTGCCTTTTCCGGGGATAATTTCTACAAGAGTAATTTTCTTGCGCACCGCCTCATCAATTACCCGTTGGAGCTCAGCCTCAATCGCCCGTCCGTCGCTATAAATATCATGCAAATCCAGTTTTATTTTTGCCATACAAGGCTTCTTTCAAATTTCAATACTAAATAAAAATTTCTACTGCTCCTTATGCTCTATTTTAATAGATGAAACTATCGACTTAATTTCTTGTAAATCCTCAGCGCCTGTATCTTGCCTGCGATTAATCGTTATCATAAAAAGAATCTTTCCCCTGGGAACAATCCATATTTCTGTACAACTAGGAAAAGATTGGCCATCAGCCAAAACCATTAAGTTATAATATTTTATATAAGCAGCTTTTAAACTACTGACTTCGCAATCACTAGGCCCTTCTATAAGCTGAAAATCTTTTAGTGCTTGTGATCTTGTGCACTAGCAACCTTCCAGCTATCTGGCTTAACAACAAGTAAGCCTAGCGATCTATTATAAAAGATATTTTTATCATCAGCACCAGCATTATTTATAATAAAAGTTGCAAAAAAAGCCAAACAAAATAAAATCCTTCTCATATATGCCTCCTTTAATTTAATTATTATACCCTAGACACCAAAAATCCCAAGCAATTTCATGCCTGGGATTTGGTGAACAAAAAATCAACTTATACAAGCTTTGCTAAAATCGCCTGCTTCTGTTTAATTTATTTGCAGCAAGTGTTGCTACCCTTTGCTATTTTCTTAATCACTGCCGAGACCACAAAACAAGCTAAAGCTAAAAAGATAAGCGTATTGTCTTCTATTTGCGTAACATCAAACGCTGCTGCTATAAGCAATAACAACCCCACTCCCCACAAAACTGACCTCACAATACATATAACTTTATTATCCATCTTCCTGCCTCCTTTTGTAGATTATTATATTACAATATCAGACAACCTCAAGATATCTTTTAAGGTTGCAATATCATTTTGAACTAACTCAATATTCGCCATTTTGAGGCTACTACTCAATACTAAATTCTGCTCATAAAGCCTTTTCTCAACTTCCAGCAATTTCAAGCGATGCCACAGCAAACTAACTAATTTACGCATGGGCGACTTTGTGTAGAATCTCTGAAATAAAAGTCTGATATTTAATTCCGAGCTTCTTTGCCTTCTGCTTAAGGTACTCTAAATCATAACTGTTTACGCGAATATTCAAAACCGCATCCTTCTTCCTTGCCTCAATAGCTTGCACAATTTCGGCATATTTTTCTTTGTTCACAGGAACAAACTCATCCAAATGATCTTCAATCCATTGTTCTTCCTTGGTTAATTTAATTTTTCTCATCTATCCACCTCCTTTATAAAGCTTGTAATATTTACGGCTTGGATACAAGGTTTTTAGAAAAATTCCATATTCGTCAATAATAAATGGAACCTCCCAAACATAACCTTTATGATCGTAAATTAAAATCTGCTGCTCCTTACGACTCGGGTGTTCTCTGATACCCAATAGCTTAGAATCAATTATTTCTTCAAAAGAAACTCCCCGCGTGCGTTTTAACCGTGTACTTTTTAACTGGCTCCATCGTATCTGTCTCATAAAGCTTGAATATCATGGAGTGTATATACAATTGTATACACTTCATATTATTTGTCAATATCTTTTTTCTCCACGGCACTTCTCCTTTCTACCCTATTTACCCCTTCTTATTCCTATGATTTTTGAGAAAAACCTTTAATAACTCTCCTTGCCTCTGGCAAGCCCATAAGATGACGTATCGCTGCAAAGATGTCATGTATATCTAAATCGTGTTCTTCAATCCTATTTTCTATTTCTCTCAATTTCTTCTCAAGCTCATTATTTACAGATAAAATCTTTCGCAATTTCACAAATGCGCGCATGATTTGTATATTGACTTTAATTGCCGTTTCGCTATTCAAAATCCCGGAAAGCATGGCAACGCCCTCTTGAGTAAACACATTTGGCAAATATCTCCTGCCACCTCTCTTTGAGGTTCCAAATTGGAACCTCAAACTTTCAGTTTCTTTTTTATTAAGTTTAAACATAAAATCATCGGGGAATCGCCCAATATTTCTTTTAACTGCCTTATTCAGATTCTTTGTCGTTACCCTATACAGCTTAGCCAGATCGCTATCCAACATTACCCTCTTACCCCTTATACTAAAAATCTTTGAAGCAATCCCCTCTACTGAAATTTCGTTTATCATTTTTGCCACCCCCTACTCTAATAGACACATAAAATGGCAAAATCTAACACAAAAAAAACAGCGCCTGGAATACTCTTCCAAGCGCCGCATACTCCTTGCTAACCTTACCTACTAATTAAGCGTTGTGTCCCCGGAATTGCCGGAATTGAAACCTAAGCAAAAAATTTTGTATCAGCAAGGATAAAATAAAAAGGGCTAGCTTTTTAAGCTAGCCCTTAAATAAAGGAGCACCGACCTACTCTCACATAGCCTTACGACTACACTACCATCGGCCCAGAGGGGCTTAACGGCCGTATTCGGAATGGGAACGGGTGTTTCCCCCTCGGTATGAGCACTCCAAAATTTTCTATAACATCAAATATAGAAGAAAATTTTGGATTCTGAGGCGCAGATGCGCCAAGAATCTCAAGAATCATTACTTTAAATTTTCGACAACAATATAATACAGATAGAACTTTTTATTTAAGTCATTGGTTGAGAGCTGGAATCTTTGAGTAAACTCAAATTTCCCAGCCCCCAACTTTAAAAACATAATTAGGCCAAGCCATTCGGCTGATTAGTACGCATTAGCTGAAACCCTTACGGGCCTTACACTGTGCGCCTATCGAGGTCGTGGTCTACGACCAGCCTATTGGGATATCAATTCTTGGGGGGGGCTTTGCACTTAGATGCTTTCAGCGCTTATCCCTTCCGGACATAGCTACCCGGCCTTTGCCCTTGGCAGGACAACCGGAACACCAGAGGTCCGTTTCTCTAGGTCCTCTCGTACTGAAGAGAACTCCCCTTCAAATATCCTAACGCCCACATCAGATAGAGACCGAACTGTCTCACGACGTTCTGAACCCAGCTCGCGTACCCTTTTAACCGGCGAACAGCCGGACCCTTGGGACCTTATACAGCCCCAGG
>JACROS010000104.1 GCA_016214325.1 Candidatus Omnitrophota bacterium
CTGTTGACAAATTTCTTTGTAATTTCATCTGGCGCAATAATTCCTGCGCGCGCTCCTGCTTCAATTGCCATGTTACTCATAGAAAAACGATCATCCATAGGAAGCTTGTTAATCACTGGGCCGCAAAACTCCATCGCCTTGTATAATGCCCCATCAACCCCAATCTTGCCAATTGTATAAAGAATCAGGTCTTTGCCGCCAACCCATTTATTTAATTTACCTTTATATACAAATTTAACAGAATGCGGCACCTTTAACCAAATTTTGCCGTCTACAAAACAGCGCGCAAGATCAGTTGAACCAATTCCAGTAGAATACGCACCAAGAGCTCCATAAGTACAAGTATGCGAATCAGCGCCGATTATCAAATCACCCGGCCCGACCAAACCAACCTCCGGCAAAAGCGCATGCTCAATACCCATGCACCCAACCTCAAAATAATTCTCAATCTTCTGCTCTTTGGCAAAATCAGCCAACACCTTGCACTGATTAGCGCTTTTTTGATCTTTAGCAGGCGCAAAATGATCCGGCACCAAAACAATTCTATTTTTGTTAAATACCTTAGAAAAACCTGCCTTCTTAAACTCTTCTATAGCAATAGGCGCAGTAATATCATTACCAAGAGCCAAATCAACATTGGCCTCAATAAAATCACCTGGTTTAATTGATTTTAAATCAGTGTGTGCTAAAAGAATTTTTTCTGCAATTGTGTAATTCATTAAATTAGTCTGTGAATTTCTTTACAATAAGAGAGGCATTGTGGCCGCCGAACCCTAGTGAATTTGACATACAAACACTCACATTGACTTTACGTGCCTTATTCGGCACATAGTCAAGGTCGCATTCAGGATCCGAGAACTCATAGTTTATCGTCGGAGGGATAACCCCGTGCATCAAGGACAAACAGCAAACCACAAACTCAACTCCGCCTGCAGCACCCAAAAGATGCCCAGTCATAGACTTAGTTGAAGAAACCATTAATTTCTTGGCATGTGCGCCAAAAGTTCTCTTTATAGACAGAGTCTCAATCTTATCATTCAATTTAGTTGAAGTTCCATGTGCATTAATATACTGCACGTCTTCAGGATTAAGATTGCCATCTTTAAGAGCTATCTGCATTGCTCTAGAAGCCCCATCTCCTTCTGGATCAGGTGCTGTAATATGATACGCATCACAAGTCATGCCATAACCGACAATCTCTGCTAAAATCTTTGCGCCCCTTTTCTTGGCATGCTCCAAGCTTTCTAAAACAACCAATCCACATCCTTCAGCCATAACAAAACCATTGCGTTCACGATCAAACGGACGACTGGCTTTTTCTGGATGGTCATTTCTTGTAGACAGCGCTTTTAAAGCACAAAATCCTCCAACTCCCGTTGGAGTAACACTGCTTTCAGTACCGCCTGTAACCATTACATCTGCATCTCCGCGTTCAATAACCCTAAATGCATCTCCAATTGCATGCGAACCAGAAGCACAAGCTGTGGCAACGCAAGAATTCGGCCCTTTTAATCCAAAGAAAATACCAACCTGCCCTGCTGCAGCATTAACAATCAACATTGGAATCAAAAAAGGAGACATTCTTGAGGGGCCCTTATCCAACATATTCTTATGCTCAGCCTCAATAGTATGCAGACTTCCAATACCAGAGCCGATTAAAACACCGATACGAGTCCTATCTTCTTTTTCTAAGTTAATGCCGGAATTAGCAATTGTTTGATGTGCCGAAGCCACTGCATACTGCGCAAACTTATCCATGCGCTTAATATCTTTGAAAGACATGCCGTAATTGACTGGATCAAAACCTTTTACTTCTGCGGCAATGCGGGAATCAAACTTGGCAGGATCAAAACTAGTCAACGGCCCAACGCCATTCTTACCTTCTTGCATTGAGTTCCAGAAAGTAGAAATGTCGTTTCCGACCGGAGTAATTACACCTAAACCTGTAACAACTACTCTATGTTCATGCATAAGCTTATTTAAACTTTACCCCCGCTGCTTCTTCCCTGTTCTTAAGCTAACAAGAACAGGGAGTTCGGCGGGGGTAAATAAAAAGACTTTATATAAAAAACTTATTTATTTGTTGCCTTATCTTCAATGTACTTAATGGCATCCCCGACTGTAGTAATCTTTTCTGCATCCTCGTCAGGAA
Source organism: Candidatus Omnitrophota bacterium (assembly GCA_016214325.1). Classification (GTDB taxonomy): domain Bacteria; phylum Omnitrophota; class Gorgyraeia; order Gygaellales; family Profunditerraquicolaceae; genus JACROS01. The sequence goes on from JACROS010000104.1 coordinate 2,153, forward strand.
TCTCAACACCAAATTCTTCTTCCAAAGCCATAACCAACTCAACAGTATCCAGAGAATCAGCACCTAAATCATCCACAAAAGATGCCTCAGGAGTTACTTCTTCTGGTTTAACACCTAACTGCTCTGCGATAATTGACTTAACTTTCTCTTGCACTGCCATTATTTCCTCCTTTTAACTTTACGCCATTACCATACCGCCATCAACTACAATTGTCTGGCCGGTAATATAGCTAGAATCTTCGCTTGCTAAAAACAAACAAGTATTTGCCACGTCATCGGGGCCGCCAAACCTAGCCAGAGGTATTGCTGCCTTCATCTGATTCTTTACATCTTCAGGAAGCTTAGCTGTCATTTCGGTTTGGATAAAACCAGGTGCAACTGCGTTTGCCGTAATATTACGGCTCGCGAATTCTTTTGCTACTGTTTTTGTAAGAGCAATCATACCTGCTTTAGCAGCAGCATAATTTGCCTGCCCAGGGTTACCAATTATGCCTATGATTGAAGCAATATTTATTATCTTACCGCTTCTCTGCTTCATCATGGGCTTAGTTACTGCTTTAATGCAGTTAAACGCACCTTTTAAGTTTACATTTAACACTGCATCCCACTGATCTGGGTTCATTCTAAGCAGTAAATTGTCCTTAGTTATCCCAGCATTGTTAACTAATATATCAACCTTTGTAAATTTGTCAAGAATTTTATTTACCACTTCTTCTACTTTTGCCAAGTCTGTTACATCCAGTTGCAAAGCAAGGGTTTTTCTTCCTAAAGCCTCAATTTCTTTACATGTTTTTTCTGCTTCTTCAAGATTCACGTCGCCAATTACGATATCTGCGCCTTCTTTAGCAAACATTAAAGCAATTGATTTCCCAATTCCTCTCGCCCCGCCTGTGATTAACGCAACCTTATCTTTTAATTTCATCATCAGCTCCATTATTGGTTAATTGACACTTGCCACGCTTAAAACATCTTCCTTTTTCTCAATATTTACAACTTGCGCACCAGCATTGATCCTGCGCATTAAGCCCTTCAAAACCTTTCCCGGGCCAAATTCTATAAAATTATTAACCCCTTTAGACAATACAAAATTCATTGAATCTTCCCACAAAACCGAACAAGCGACCTGTTTAATAAGATTATCCCTGATTTCTTGTGCTGAATTAGCTGGCTTAGCGGTTACATTACAAATTACCGGGACTTGAGGAGAATTTATTTTAATATTATCTAATTCACGTGCTAATTTTAAAGTTGCACCCTGCATAAACGAAGAATGAAACGCTCCACTCACCTCAAGAATTACAGCCAATTTTGCCCCTTTTTCTTTTGCCAAAGCTTGTGCGCGCGAGATTTCCTGGGGAGCACCAGAAACAACCACCTGGCCCGGGCAATTTAAATTAGCAATCTGAACATTAGCCTCAGCACAAACTTCTTTTACTTTAATTAAATCAAGTCCGATAATTGAAAGCATTTTACCGGGATTATTTCTGGCTTCTTCTTCCATAAACTCTCCTCGGCGCCTAACCAGATAAACTGCATCCTCAAAAGAAATTGCCTTTGCAGCCACCAAAGCTGAGTATTCGCCAAGGCTTAAGCCAGCTACAAAATCAGGATTAGACACAGCTGCGTTGTTTGACCTAAATGCCTCTAGAGCGGCAATACTCATAGTTACTATTGCCGGCTGAGCATTATTAGTTTTGGTTAGCTCTTCAAGCGGGCCCTCAAAACAAAGCTTACTTATAGAAAAACCTAAAACTTTATCAACATTATCAAAAACTGTTTTTGCTGCTGGGAAATTATCATACAAATCCTTTCCCATGCCTACATATTGGCTGCCCTGGCCTGCAAATAAATAGCTTACCATTTAATTACACATGCTCCCCAAACAAGGCCTGCGCCAAAAGCATCCAATAAAATTATATCGCCCTTTTTAATCCGGCCCTCTTTCTTTGCCTCGCAGAGCGCAGTGGCAGTAGAAGCTGAAGACATATTGCCATACTTTGCTATATTAAGGTAAATCTTGTCTTCAGGAAGCTTGAGCTTTTTAGCCATAGCCATAATTATGCGGATATTTGCCTGATGCGGAATAACTAAATCTATATCTTTACAATCTAAACCAGCCTTTTTTAAAGCAATTTGCGCTGCTTCAGCCATAAGCGTAACTGCTAGCTTAAATAATTCGTTTCCTTGCATCTTTATATAATGCATCCGGTTATCAATAGTCTCTTTACTCACCGGAAGCCTTGAGCCGCCAGCAGGAATATACAGCAAGTCTTTCTTTGATCCATCACTGCCCAAATAAGAAGAAAGAATTCCTCCTGACTTAACTTGTGATAGAACAGCTGCTCCTGCACCGTCTCCAAACAAAACACAAGTATTTCTATCCTTCCAGTCAGTAACAGAAGACAACACCTCAACTCCTACAACTAAAACGTTTTTATAAAGCCCGCTTTCAATAAACTGCTTGGCAATAGTAACTGCATAAACAAACCCAGCACAAGCAGCGCTAATATCAAAACAAGCAGCTTTTTTTGCACCAATCGCGTTTTGCACCAAACAGGAAACCGAAGGAAACGGCATATCGCCTGTAATAGAAGCAACAATAATTAAATCTAAATCTTCGGGTTTAAGACGAGCATCTTCTAGGGCCTGATAACTGGCTTTAATAGCAAGGTCGCTTGCCGCCTCATTTTTTGCAACTAAACGCCTTTGTTTAATTCCGGTACGAGTAGTGATCCACTCGTCAGAAGTATCCACCATTTTCTCAAGGTCCTTATTAGTTAGAACCTTTTTTGGCAGATATTCTCCTACTCCAATAATACCGACTTTCTTCATATTAATCAAACTCCTTACCGCTCACAAATTTATTGCGACTTGATTGCCTCTGAAATCTTTTCTGTAAACTTGCGCTCAACCTCTTCTTTGGCAACCCTGACAGCATTTTTAATGGCACTGACATTCGAACGGCCATGGCCGATAATTACTACACCGTTAACTCCTAAGAGAGGCGCTCCACCGTGTTCAGAATAATCCAGCTGTTTTTTAAGGCGCTTAAAACTGGGAATCAAAAAGAAAATACCAATTCTGCCTAACATCGAGCTTAGTAAATTGCGTTTTAAGAATGTCATCATGGTTTCAACTACACTCTCAGTTACTTTTAAAGCAACATTACCCACAAAACCATCGCAGAGAATTATATCGCTTTTACCAGAAAACAGGTCCTTGCCTTCAACGTTCCCGATAAAATTAAGATGGCTCTTTTCCAAAAGCTCATATGTTTCCTTAATAAACTCTGTGCCTTTGCTTTCTTCTTCACCGACATTTAATATACCAACCGTCGGGTCAGGTTTATTTAAGATATTGCGGAAATACGCATCAGACATGATTCCATACTGCAGAAGTTGACTAGGCTTTGGATCAATATTTGCACCCACATCAATTATAATTGATATACCTTTTAAGGTAGGAGTAATAATTGCAATACCCGGACGCTCAATCCCTGGCAATAACCCAAGCCCAAGAGTAGCTGCACATACAACAGCTCCGGTGTTTCCAGCGCTAAAAAAAGCATCCGCCTTCTGATGTTTAACCAGATTTAAACCAACTACAATTGAAGAATTACGTTTTCTGCGCACGCTTGTAGCCGCAGGCTCATGCATTTCAATTACTTCTGCAGAAGGATGAATATGAATTTTGTTGCCGGCATACTTGTTTTTCTTTAACTGCTCAGCTATTTCCGGCTCATTACCAACTAACACTACTTCTGTTTCATACTCATTAACTGCCTGAATAACTCCCTTTATTACTACTTCAGGGCCGTGATCGCCCCCCATGGCATCAACGACAATTTTCATATTAGTTAAGGTTAGCGGCCTTTCTTTTTCTTTTCTTTAATTTCAATTTCTACAACCTGCCTGCCGTCATAATATCCACAAACTGCGCAAACATTATGAGGTTTCCGAGGTTTTTTACATTGAGGGCACGAAACGAGATTAGTTTTGGTTAATTTCCAATGCGTGCGTCGTTTTCTTCCGCGCGTCTTGGAATGTCGCCTTTTTGGTAGTGGCACTTTTAGCTCCTTTCAATAAATATTAAACACATCTGCATTTTTCTTTATTAAGATCCGCTCCGCAATGAGCACAAAGCCCCTTGCAATCTGGCTTACATAACGGTTTAAGCGGAGAATCCAAAATCAACTCCTGCCTTAAATCCGGATTTAAATCAATTATGAACTCATTCTTCTCAACCGGATAATTAAGCTGGATATTCTTATTAAAATCTATTTTCAAATCTTCAAGGCACCTGCAGCAATTTGTCGCCAGCAGAGCATTTAAACTCAAGCTAACCACAACTGCGTTAGTAATCTTATATGCCTGCCCCTGAACCTTTATCGGGCTGCAAAACTTCACGATTTCCGTATCTAAATCCAACTCCTGAGGCATAATCTCCTCAGACAACAAAACACCTTCATGAGAAACTTTATTTATATCAATCTTCACGCTATTTTCCCAGCTTACTCTTAAGCGCGGCTTCTACAAAATCAGGGACAAAACTTGAAATATCAGCACCCATAGACGCCACTTCTTTCAAAAGCTTAGAAGACAGATAACTATAAGATTCCTGCGGCATCATAAAAATTGTTTCAATATCTGGTGAAATCTTACGGTTGGTTAGCGCCATTTGAAATTCATACTCAAAATCTGAAAGCATGCGTAAGCCGCGAATTAACACCTTTGCCTTACGTTTATGCGCAAAATCCACTACCAAACCATTAAAATCACACACCTCAACAGACTTAAAATCCTTTGTCGCTTTTTTTAAAAGAGCAACTCTTTCCCCAACATCAAAAAGAGGCTTTTTATGCGGATTATGCGCAACTGCAACAATAACCTCAGAAAATACTTCCTGCGCCCGCTTAATAATATCAATATGTCCGTAAGTAACTGGATCAAAGGTCCCTGGATAAATTGCTATTTGGCACATTTTTTATAAAATGAGAGCATGGTATCTGAATATTTCGCCTCTTTAAATCTAATCAGATTATCCTGCTCTTGCGGTAAGACATCTCTCTTAAAATGTTGCACTATAATGAAACCATTAGGCGCTAATATATCACAAGCCCCCAGGGTTTGCAAGGTTTTTTTTGCCCCGCAAGCCTCAGAAATTGTTTTATCTGATAAATTTCTGTTCTGGGGAAGATAATAAGGTGGATCCAGAAAAATAAGATCAAAAACCTTGCCTCGAGAACGAAGCATCTTTACTGCCTTATCTGCATCCTGACAAAACAAAGCACTGTCGTCTAACCTTAAAAGCTCCATATTCCTCTTTATCACAGAAATACAAGCACGATTCTCTTCTACTAAGACTAACTCCCCTACGCCTCGCGAATAAGCCTCCAGGCCTACTGCCCCTGAACCGGCAAAAAGCTCTAAAAAAGACAATCCTTCAATATCCCCAAGAATATCAAACAAAGCCTTTCTAACCTTATCCTGCGTCGGCCGAATGCCTCTTGGCATAATAAGCTGTCTACCTTTATATTTACCAGTTGTAATTCTAATCATAAACCTACCCCACCATTACCAATTCTTCATACTCAGGAAATCTTTGCAGTAATTTCTCCCTTAAAGCTGCGTTTTGCCGCATTTCCAGATGCAAATCATGTTCCAATAGCTTAATTCCCTCTTCGCGAGCGCGCTTCAATAGCTGCATTTGAGCCAACGGATCACCAATTTTTAGCTCAGTCAATCCATGTTGCCGGCTTCCAAAAAATTCACCTGGCCCACGAATTTTTAAATCCTCCTCAGCAATTTTAAAGCCATCGTTATATTCCACCATTGCCTGGATACGTGCCAAAGCCTCTTGCCCTTGAGCATCAGAAATAAGCAAACAAAAAGACTGCTTCTCGCCCCTGCCTACTCTTCCCCGCAACTGATGCAACTGGCTCAAACCAAATCTTTGCGCTTCCTCTACCACCATACAAGTAGCATTAGGATTATCAATACCAACCTCTAAAACTGTAGTAGAAACCAAAACATCCAGATCTTTGTTTCTAAACTTCAACATAATCTCATCCTGCTCTTGCTGTTTAAGCTTACCATGAATTAGGCCCAATTTAAATTCCTTAAATGCACCCAGGCTTAATTGCTGATACATTTCTTTGGCACCTTCCATATCCAAAGCATATGACTCCTCGATAACCGGATAAACAATATACGCCTGATTACCCTGCTTAAGCTCAAGCTTCACTAAATCATAAGCTCTCAAACGCTGCTTCTTAAGAAAATGCATTGTCTTAATTGGTTGTCTTCCCGGAGGAAGCTCATTAATAATAGAAACATCCAAGTCGCCATAAATCGTTATCGCCAATGTCCTCGGAATTGGAGTAGCAGTCATAATTAAGCAATCCGGATTAATGCCTTTCTGCGGCAGGAGTGCCCGCTGGCCCACACCAAACTTATGCTGCTCATCAATCACTACTAAACCTAAATTTTTAAATTGCACACCTTCCTCTAAAAGCGCATGCGTGCCAATTAATATATTAATCTTACCTTCTTTTAATTCTTGGCAGATTTTCTGTTTTTCTTTCTTATCAATACTACTCACCAATAAACCAATTTTTAATTCTTTTATCTGTGCGCTAATTTTCTCAAAATGCTGTTTTGCCAAAATCTCGGTCGGCACCATAAATGCTGCCTGATACCCTCCGTGATTTGCAATTACTGCTGCAATAACAGCTACCACAGTTTTCCCCGACCCAACATCTCCCTGCAAGAGCCTTTGCATAGCTGTTGGCCTTGCCATATCATTTTTTATTTCTTCCACAACTTTTATCTGTGAATTAGTTAAAACAAACGGCATCCTTTTAAGAAATTTTTCCAGCAATTCACCGCTTACTTTCTGGGCAATACCTTTTTTCTCTTTTTTCTTAAGCTTTCTTAAAACAAGCGGAATCTGAAAAAGAAAAAATTCTTCAAAAGCAAGGCGCTCATATGCTTGTTTCTGGATATTCAAGTCTTCCGGAAAATGAATATTTAACAAACTCTGCGCCAGATTAAGCAGGCTGTTACGCTGCCGGATATCATAAACCAGACAATCATTAACCTGAGAAAGGTGCTCATCCAATAACTGCTTCACCAGCCTGCGAAAATACCTCTGCGAAAAACCCTCTGGAAGAGAATATACAGGAACAATTCTTCCTGCGCTTAATAACTCATCCTCTTCTGAAATAATCTCAAACTCCGGATTATTCATTTGCAAACCATTTGGCCTAAGCTCTGGTTTGCCATGAATGATCAGTTTTACTCCTGGCTTTAAATAATTTCTAAGATATGGCCTATTAAACCAAACACAAGAAATTCTTGCACTTTCATCCTTTACAAGCGCTTCAGTAATACTAAACGACCTTCTGCGCCAGGAATTACGCTGCCCTCCAGCGATTACCTCAGCTTTTATGGTTTGTGGTTGCCCATCCTGCAAGTTTTTTATAGAAGCAAACTTTGTGCGGTCTTCATACCGACGAGGAAAATAATATAACAGGTCTTCAATGCTATTTATCCCGAGCTTTGAAAACTTAGCCGCTCTTTTTGGCCCGATACCTTTTAGATATTGAATAGGGCTTAGAAGCGTGCTTTTCATAAATACTATAATGTATATTGTGGTTCGCTTGAACTAAGAGGGATATTCTTATGAGGAGCTGATTTTGTTTTAGGAGGCATAACCGGCTTATTTTTGCCCTGCAACACTTCAATCTCAAATGCGCTTGATTCGTAAATCTTGTTTCCAATTTTGAGCTTACTGGGTTCAATCTTGAGTTTTCCAATAGAATAAGGAACCAAGACATAGGCATAAACTAAAATACGCTTAATTCCCTTATTTGCAAATGATGTCGTGGAAGACCTGGCATTAGAAATACCACGAAAACCAGTAAATTTTGGCAATTCTGGTGCAGGAATGTTCTTCTCATCTGAAGATATAATAATCTTATAAGTCAAAGCTTCGTCAGTGGATAATTTTGTCTTATTAACTTCGGCTTTGATGGTAGTTTCAGCAAATGCAGTTACTGTAGAAAATATAATGGCAGCAATTACAAAAAATAAATACCTATTATTCATCTTTATTGCTCTCAGAACCAGAACTGTTTACAGAACTAGTAGAAGAATTATCCTTGGCTTGCTGATCTTTCTTTTTCTTCAAATCAGAACGAGCCTTCATATCTTGATCAGGATTTATATCAACCCAATCCCCTGAATAAGGATTACTTCTTGGCTTATCCGCTTCCTGATCATAAGTCCAATCATCACGGTAAGGATTGTATTTTATGTTCTTTTCTCCGGGCACTGTCTGCCACTCACCAGAATAAGGATTGGTCTTGGGCTTATCACTCTCCTGACGATACGTCCAGTCTCCACTATAAGGATTCTTTTTCATATCCTCACAGAATCCAAGCCCGGCAAACAAAACTAAAATTATGACTAGAAACGCTAATTTACGCATATCCTTCCTCCTACTTTAATTATACACTATTTTCAGGCAACTTTAAAACTAATTTTATCGTCGCCTTGGGAGTAAATATTGTCATGCCCGCGAAAGCGGGCATCCAGGCGTTCCCGTGGCTGGATTCCCGCTTGCGCGGGAATGACTTACCATAAGATCACCCTTAACCTTTAATATTTTGCGTAAAATAACCACCGGTTAGAGCATCTAACGAAGCAGTCAACTCCTGCAGCCTAAGCTCTTTTTCAATTCTTCGCTTTTTATCCTCAATAGCCAGATTATTCAATTCAATCTTTACGCGCAAGCGCTCAAAATAAGTTTTAGTAACCTCATCTAAAATATCATCGCGCAGTTGCACCATCAAACGCGACCTTGTGTCAATTGAAGTCTGATCATTGTTCCAGATAAGCTCACTTAAATCCCAACTCACACTAACATCCCATTCTATAGCATCATTACCACGCCTCAAAACATCATCATCCGGCTTAGTAGTAGATCCTCCCTCCCAATGCCAAAGATCAGTTACATTGCGGCCAACACCAGCGCTTACCTGCGGCATAATCGCTTTTTTCGCTGCTTGTTTTCTCCATTTTATTATTTTATCCGGCTCTACCTCTGCATATTTTATCGCTGCCTTTTGCACATCTGCAATCCTTGGCTCGCCTTCACCATAAAAAACCAAAGGATTCCCCGGCTTGTAACTAACAAAATTATCCAAATTAACCTTAAACATTCCTTTTTCACAACTAGCATATAAATTGCGCTGATTATCGTGTGCCAAAAACCTTACTACTCCTCCTGCCAAACCAAAAGACAATTCTTTCCAACGCTCGTTCCTATATTCAAAAACCCCGGATTTTGCAGCTGCATAAAGATTAGAATTTATATCCATAAAAATAAAACTAACTTCTTTATTTATCAAGCCGTAATCTGACAATAAATACCAGGTATTCCCCTGATCATTGCTTTTATACACACCCTTACTAGAGGATAAATACAAACAAAGAGAATTATTCGGATCAAGGCAAAGATAACGCACTTCTGAATACCGCTTTTCTTCGTCGTAATCATCCTCTATCTCATCATTTTCATTGCCATTTTCTACTGGATGCACAACAAAAACCCTCTCCCAATCAAGGCCATTATTTTGTGTCCTAAATACACCATCAATACTGGCAATATAAATATTCTTTTCATCTTTAGCATTTTGAGCAATTGCTAAAATTTTATTTATTCCAATTTTTCCCACTACTTTATGCCAAGTGCGGCCCTTATCCTCGCTATAAAATAGCCCTGTTTTTGTACCTAAGAAAATATTCTTGCTATTAGAAACTACTACAGTACAATCTGATTCTTGTGAATTCTTTCCCTTAAAAATTCTTTCCCATCGTCCACCTTGGTTATAGCTAACATACAAACCATTACCCGTGGCAACATATAAAATATTTTTATCTAAATTACCAAGGCTAAGAAAGTTTACATTTGTATTCTGCCCTTTAATTCTTAAAATACTGCGCCAATTCTTTCCTCCATCTTCACTTTTTAACACTTCGCGATTAGTCCCGGAATAAATCAACTGCGGCTTAGTATTATCAATCAACACCACCCTAAAATTCAAGTACCCTCCACTAATATCTTCCCATTCCAGCCCCTGCCCCAAAACATGCAGAGAAATCCCTAAGAAAACTAATCCAAAAAATAAAACTTTGTTCTTCATTTGCCACCTCCTACACTAATAGACACAGGAAGTAACAAAATCTAACAAAGTTTTTTTAAATTTTTATTTGCTCTTTACTTCAATAACCGTAGTGGCAGTAGCAGTATTGCCGTGGTTATCAGTAACGGTAAGTGTAACGGGGAAATTTCTGGAGCCATAGCTAACGCTCCAATAAGTATTAACGAAATCTTTTTTATTAGAGGTAGTCCCATCGCCAAAATCCCATTGATAGTTAACTATTCTTGAACCGCGCGAATAAGATTTGTGGCCATAAAATTTAACTCTTAACGGAGAATATCCTTTTGTAGGCTTTGCAATAATTATAACTACTGGAGACTGTGCCTGCGGTTTTACTGTCTTCTCAATAACCTGAGAAGTTGTTTCTGATTTTTCTACTACAGGCTCTGCTGCAATTTTATCTACTGGCACAACTGGCTCAGTCGCAATTTTCTCTTTTGTAACCGGCTCAGCTACAACTTTCTCTGCTACAGCAGGCTCTTCTGGCTCAACTGCCACTGAAGCATTCACATCAAGGCTTGTCTCTGCACTTGCTTTAGGCTCTTTAATCTCTTCTTTAACAATAACCTCTTCACCTTTTTCCGGAACAGCTTTTACTTCTTCAGTCTTAATCTCAACAACCTCTGGCTCTTTAACTAAAGCAGGCTCCTTCTCTAAATCTTTCTGAATATAAGCATTTAATTCATCACGTATTGCTTTTTTGCGCGCAAGCTCAGCATCCAAGCGCTCTTTTTCAATTCTATCAACCTCTTTGCGATACTTAGGATCATTTTCATATTTCTTATTAGAATAGTAAATATACGGCAGGCGGAAAAATCCTCCTATAAACTGAACAATAGCAATGGGGGGATTTATAAAAACTTCCTTAAACCTTCCCTCCATCTCACCCATCTTTTTATAATAAGCTTCGACAGTATCTCTACGACGATAAAAACGCTCAACTGCAAGCTTTAAATCCGAAGGAACAGTATTATCTTTTCCTACAGTATAATCCACAATAGGCTGTCCGGCTCTCTCAACTACGTATCCTTTATCATAAGGAGGCTGCCCTGTTTGAAACTGATAAGTGGCACAACCAGATAAAGTTAACACAGCCAATAATATAAGCACAAACCTTTTCACTAATTACGCTCCTTTTAGTTCAATTAACTTAAATAATCATACTACCTGATAACAAGTCTGTCAATTTTATTTTCCACCTTATATAAAAGTCAAGCTTTTTTGGCGAGAATATCAAACTCAACATTCACTTTACTAGACGGCCCCTTAAAACCAAGGGTGGTATTCTTAAGAGTGTGCGGAATAACAAAAACAGAAAATAAATTGGATTTGTTCTCAGCTAAAGTCAAGCTAACACCATCAACACTAACAGAGCCCTTGGGCAGGCAATATTTCATAAATTTAACCGCAACAGCAATTTCAAAACACAAATTATTATTTCGATAGCTTTTACTGCGAATGATTCCGATACAATCTACGTGCCCAGTTACAAAATGCCCAGATATTCTATCCCCGACTTTAAGACTACGCTCTAAATTAACCTGGTCAGCAATTTTTAAATTGCCTAAATTTGTTACCTTTAGAGTTTCAGCCATCACCTCAAAAGAAAGCAATTCTTTTTCTTTCTTAACCACAGTAAGACAGGCACCATTAACAGCAACACTATCACCAATTTCTACATCTACGGCAATATCTTGAGCCTGAATCTCAAAAAGTGTTACTTTGCCCACGCGAACAATTCTTTTTATCTTGCCTAAACTTTCAACAATTCCACTAAACATAGCCTTCTAATAGAAAATCTTCCCCAAAACGCTTAATTTTTATATTCTTAAGCTTAATAGCACTATCAATCCGGGATATTCCTTTACCCATTACTGAAGTAAGCGCTTCTTTTCCACCGATAATCTTCGGGCTAATAAAAAACAATACCTTGTCCACCAGCTTTTGATCAAAAAGTGAGCCAATCAATGTACCGCCGCCCTCTACAATTACACTAGTAATTCCCATTTGTGCCAATTTTTTAAACATATCCTTAAGATTAATCTCTCCTGCCATTTCTTTTACCTCAAGGACCCTTGCTTTCTTTGTCAAATTTTCCCTATTCTCTGTCAACTGCCCAAGGGCAACATTAAGCGTAGCGATTATAACCTGGCTTGTGCCTGAGAAAATATTCGCATTCTCCGGAGTGCTTA
>JACROS010000053.1 GCA_016214325.1 Candidatus Omnitrophota bacterium
ATCGCAAAATTACCACATCCTGGGCACCATGTATTCTGCGCATAAGTACCTAAGCTTATCTGACTCATATTAGAACCTCTCTTATATTTTTCTCAAGCTCTTCAAGAGAAAACGGCCTACCGTCGTATTTTAGTATTAAGTTATCTGCATTAATCCCATGCCCCTTAAGAAGCCCGGCAAGCTGGGCGGTAGCATTGCACTCTACCGCAATCAACCTTTTTGTTCCCGAGACCGCCGCATAAAATTGCTTAACCGGAAATGGCTCAAGAACCAGAGGACAAATTAATCTTAAGCCCATTTTCTGAGCTACCTCAACACAAACCCCTTTATTAGAACCCCAGCAAACTAAAGATATTTCTGCATCTTTATTTCCGTAAACTTTAACCATTTCAAGCGCCTCTAAATCTTCAATCAAGAATTTCTTTTTCTTTAACCGCTTATCTTGCATTAACCTTGAGAGCTCCGGGTCTTCAGTAGTAATACCCGATTCATCATGTTCGTAACTATTTATCTTGATTACCGCATCTTTAGCCGGCACAAAACCCAATGGGGAAATCCCATTCTCGCTAAAGGCATATCTTTTATAAGGAGTTTTACCGTCCCAGAGAATGCCTTTTTCTTCTTTTATCTCGCCAACTGTGTTCATATCAAAATTAAAAATACTTTCTCCTAAATTTTTATCTGTAAGAATAATTGCGGGAATCTGGTATTTCCAACTCATGTTCAGGGAAACAGCCGACCAGTAGTATGCCTCCTCCGCATCTCCCGGAGCAACAATAAAACGAGTAAATTCTCCCTGGCCCGCGCTCAAAGCAAAATTTAATTCTGTTTGCGCAGAATACGTAGGAAGCCCGGTTGAAGGGCCCAGCCGCTGGCCAAGCACTATAACCACAGGAAGCTCTGCCATCGCAGAAAAACTAAACCCCTCTGTCATAAGGCAGAACCCTCCTCCAGAAGTTCCCACTGCGGCCCTCTTTCCCGAATAAGAAAACCCCAATGCCATAAGAATTACCGCAATTTCACTTTCAGGATGCAAAACATCTAAAGAAAAATCATCTGCAACTTCAGCAAGGTAATGCAAGATAGGCGAAGTAGGAGTCATTGGATAAGAAATATACGCGTTCAGGCCAGCTTTAATTAACCCAAGTGCAACTGCCTGGTTTCCAGAAATTAATGCAAGGCTTTCCTGTGGCAAAGATTCCAACTTAATCACTTCTTTTGTTTCATCAAAACCGCGTTTTGCAACTTTAATATTTAAATCAAAATCTTTAGTAAATTCTTTTTTAAAAACATCCTGCAAAATATCAAAATTCAATCCCAGTGCCTTAACCAGCGCTCCAATCATACAGGTATTTCGCATTATCTCGCCGGCTCCTTCTTCTTTAAGTATTTTCCCCAAATCAATACCTATGCCGCAAGATAAATCAAAATTTGTTTTTACTTGTCCTAAATCATAAATCAAAAAGCACTTTTCTTTTAATCTCTCTTTATGCCGGTCAAATGTTTCCTGATTAAGCGCAATAATAAAATCCACTTTGTCCTGATGAGTGGCAATCCGGTTTTCTGCTGCGCGGATTATAGAAAAAGTATGCCCTCCTCTAACAATAGAAGGATAATCCCGATAAATAAATACACGATGGCCCAGGCGATTAAGTAAACGGCCGATTATCGCACCAGACTTATCTATACCAAAACCAGCTTTACCGCCTATAAGAACAGAAAAATCAACCATAGCCTCCTCCACAAGAAAATGGGGCAGATATAAATGTATCTGCCCCATTCTAAAACTTATTTCTTCTTTACTTTCTTAGCTTTTTTCTTTGTCTTCTTTGCTCCACATGATCCACAACTCATCCCTGCCTCACCTCCTCCCAAAGAAACCTAGCCTTCCTTGAAGCAGTTAATTACTTGAACCACGATTATTTCTTGAAATACTTGTCCATATATTGTTGCATAAGCTCAATAGATTTTTCCTTACATTTCCCGCAAACTGTTCCAATCTTAGTATGCTCCTGAAGCTCCATATAGGTATGCGCCCCCTCAAGCACCGCATCTTCTATTTCTTTATCTGTAATACCCAAACACTGGCAAATAATATGCTCTTTTTCTTTTTTTACCTTCTCCTCCATGCCATTATGCATATAATAATCATTTATCGCCGCCCTTAATGCCTTGTCCCCTAAAACAGAACAATGAATTTTATGTTCTGGCAAACTTCCCAGAGCCTTGGCAATATCATGAGAAGTAATCTTGTATGCCTCGTCTAAAGTTTTCCCAATTGCCATCTCAGAAAGAACTGACGTGCTGGCAATTGCGCTTGCACATCCAAATGTCTTCCACTTACAATCAGTAATCACCATCTTTTCTTTATCAACTTTAATCAACATTAACATTTCATCGCCGCATTTAATATTTCCAATAATCCCTCTTGCATCTGCCTGAAACCCAGCTTCATCCATCAACACATTACGCGGATGCATAAAATGATCTTTAACCTTATCAGAATACAACCAATTAATATTATCCATGCCGATCTCCTGAAGCAACAGTAGAAATTTTCCTAACATGCTTAATGACTTTTATAAGTTTCTTTATAACATAATTAATATCTTCTAAAGAAGTTTCCCTGCCCAGGCTCATGCGAATTGAACCGTGCGCCTGCTCCTGAGAAATTCCCGTAGCTGTAAGTACATGAGAAGGATCCAAAGATGCCGAAGCACAAGCAGAACCAGTAGAAACAGCGATCCCTTCCAAATCAAGGTATAATAAAATAGCCTCTCCTTCAGCCCCCAAGAAAGAAACATTTAATGTGCCAGCAAGGCTATCCGTTGGATGTCCGTTAAATTGAACATCAGGAATATTTTCTTCAATCCCCTGCTTAAGAAGCATCTTTAGTTTAAGCACTCTTTCATGCTCACCTATCATTTCTTTTTTTCTCATTTCAATGGCTTTAGCTAAACCCACGATTCCCAAAGTATTTTCAGTTCCGGCGCGCCGGCCATGTTCTTGATGCCCACCGCAAATAAACGGACAAAATTGCACTCCTTTTTTTACATATAATGCACCTATGCCCTTTGGCCCATAAATCTTATGCCCGGACAAAGAAAGATAATCCACATCAAGATCTTTTACATTCACAGGAATTTTGCCCACTGCCTGCACCGCGTCAGTATGAAATAACGCCCCCTTGGCATGGCTTATACGGCATAATTCTTTGACATCCTGGAGGGTGCCTATTTCATTATTTGCCATCATAATAGAAATTAAACCTGTATTCTCAGACAGCTTTTGCTTAAATTCATCCAGGTTAATTTTGCCATACCGATCAACTCCGACAAAATGTACCACTGCTCCGCGTTCAGCAAGACAAGCTGCTGATTCTAAAACGCAAGGATGTTCTATTTTAGTAGTTATCACTTCTTTCTTGCCCAGGCTGCATCCTACAACCTCGCATTTTCTAAAGCCAGCACAAGAAAATAAATTAAGCACAGTATTATTTGCCTCAGAGCCGCTTCCCATAAAAACAACTTCCTTTGGGTCAGCCCCGATAAATGAAGCCAAAGCCGCCCGCGAATCTTCTACTAACAACCTAGCAACCCTGCCGTATTCATGCAAGCTAGAAGGATTGCCAAATGTAGCCATAGCAGCAACCATTGCTTTTTTTACTTCAGGATGTATTGGAGTAGTTGCATTATGATCCAGATAAACTTTTCTATTAGTAAGCATATTTAAATTTCCTAATTAATTTTCCTAATTTTATCCTTCGATTTTCTCCATTGGCTTCCCGCAGCAAACCAATTCTCCGCCACCAACCTTAGTAACAACAACTTCATTTCCGCAAACATTACATTTATACTTTTCACCAAGGCTCTTAACTGCCATATTTACCTTCCTTGTCGCTAAACTTCATTTACAAACTTCATTGCTTGCCCGATTTTCAATAATAGTCTAACATGCCAATAAATAAATGTAAATTCCTTAATCACTTTGAATTACAATAGTGAAACTACTATTCCTTCTTCTTAAAAATATCCCCCATCTTCTCACCAAAATCCTTAAATTGCTGAATGGTATCACTAACTTTCTCAATAATATCCTGTGGAGGCTGGTTTGATAAATTATTTAACGCTGCCTGAAGAATTGTTTTCTTTAGTTCCTTAACGCTTATTTCAGGTTTATCCAATTTCGTATTGATAGTAAAATTAAGGTCAAGATTACCGTTTCTGTCTGTAAATAAATCTAGGGTATTTTTTACTAGGTCAAAACTTGGGAGAGAGCTCTCTTGCTGAGGCTCATCTTTAGCATAAACTAATCCGGAAAGCTTAAAATCCACCCCGATTGCCAAATCATTGTTCTTGGCCTTCAACGTTGAGGCTAAATCCAAATTCGCAGATAAAAGCTTCTTTTTGGAAATAAATTCTCCATAATAAGGCTCGAAATAAAGCACCTGCAAATCTTTCAGCTCAAAATTAGCATCCATATCCTTTGGCCCAAAATCAACCCAACCAGAAGAAGAAACCTTTCCGATTTGCTGCACATCCTGATTAAGGATATCTGCTTGAGCTTTGAATTTTACATTAAGAGATGTTGGAGGAAACATAACCTTAGAAGCAGAAAAATTTATTTTATCTAACATTAGCAACAAGCCGTCGGGAGTTACTTTCTTATCTAAAAAGTTAAACCTGCCATTCTGCATCTCAATACTAGTGATATAAATTACAGGTGGTTTACCCTGCTGTTTTAAACCTGGTAAATTAAGCTTACCTTCGCTAGACTGTTCCAAATTAATTACAGGCTGAATAATGCGCAAATCTGCCAGAACGATTTTTCCAGCAATAAAACCAAGAATATTTGGGGAAAATGAAATTTGCTCAGCTTTAAAAAGCTCTCCCAGCTGAATTTTATTTACAACCACTCTTAGAGGAAGGCTCAAACGAATACTTCCGATACTCGTTTTTAGCTTAAGATTCTGCCCTATTTGTTCCTGGGCAATTTTCTTTCCATAAATAGCAACAAAAACACTGGCGGCAACAAAAAAAATAACTACTGCCAAAACAATTCCAATTATAATTTTCTTTATCATAATTGCCATTCCTCTCTTTCATGCTGATAAAATTTAATCACAAGTTAATTATATCTTTAACCCGGCAAAGCCACAAGAGATTTTAGGCATAAAAAAGGCCCGGCTTATTTTCATAAACCGGGCCTTGGTTATTAGCAAATTAAAGTTTTACAACTTTTGTTGCCTGCTCACCTTTGGGGCCTTTTTCAATTTCAAACTCAACTTCCTGACCCTCGTCTAGTGTTTTATATCCATCGCCTTGTATGGCGCTATGATGCACAAATACATCACTACCAGACTCTGGAGTAATGAACCCATAACCTTTCTGATTCGAAAACCACTTCACTTTACCTCTTGCCATTATTTACTACCTCCTTTTCTTTAAAAATTATAGTAAATAACGACATAGAAAAAAACCGCAAGGTTAGTAATCATCCTCCTTGCGGCCTACGACTTCTAATCCTATTTACTACGCTTGTAAGTTTACCATCTATTTCTTATTTGTCAAGCTCTTTTATAGATTTAAATCTAACCTGCAAGCTTAATCTACCTGCTGCGCCGTTAAGAATATAGACTTTTCAAGGACATTAAAAAAATCTTGATAGGTCGCAGGATCCTCAACAGACCTTGTTTCATACTGAGCATTTGCCCGCACTAACAGTTGTTTTTCGCCGCGGGGCCTAACAGTAACAGTCATTACAACAGATGAGTACCCAAGAAACTTAGAACCGGTAACTGAACCGAGGACAAGATCTGCTTTATCAATAACAAAATCTAAATCCTGCATACTGCTAATTACAGTCTGCATCATTTTCTTCTTATCAGCGGTATCAAAAGCCCGGGTCTGCATACTCCTTAATTTAACCTGGCTCTCATCTGTTTCAAAAGCCTTTATTGCAGTAGAGGCACATCCAGAGAGCACGCTCACTATAAGAAAAACAAAAAAAACAAAACTATATTTCTTTAACTTAATCATATCTTCTGATCCTCCAAAAAAATCGCCTTAGATAAACTAACATAAAACTTTTGATATATTTCAGGATCATTAATAGTTTCTACTCTACTAATCTGATTCGTCATATTCCAAACAATACGCTGAAAAGTAACCCGGACAACTATTCTCTTGCCATCAAGGCTCGGCTGAGTAATTACTGAAGCCTTGACCACTTGGGACTTATCACATCGGCTCGTATTATTACCCCCAACCAATATATCCAACAGCACCGCACCGGCAACCTGGCCTTTATCTACCGCATCAGCTTTTTTAGAAGCTGCCACAAAACCTACATCGGTTTCGCTATTATCCAAAACAAACCCTAAGTCTTGCAGGACCCCGGCAACAGCTGATAAAATCTCTTTATCGCTCTTTGTATCATATTGCCTCATCTGCAATTGGCGATTTGCCAAATACCCCTCTGATGGCTTTAGAAAGCCTTTAGGCGTACTGATACAACCAGCAAAAAATAAGCACAGCACAAAATATATTGGTATTTTAAAAACCAGAAATTTTCTTTTCATATCACTGTTTAGAATTTAGATGAATGATAAGCAAAATCGCGTACCTTACCATTGTTATCATATTTAATAATAACCGTCAGGGTTCTTTGAGAACTTGATACTGCGCCTGAACTTCCAACTGTCAAAAACTTTATCCCGGCATCACTTGTGGAGTAAACAACATCAGTAGCTATTTTATCATAAATCCAAACTTCACGTCTCTCTTCATCGGTTGACACAATATTAGGCGCGCCCAATATCTGAGCAACCTCTGCTGAAGGCATGCCTATTGTAATCTTACGCTGCACCGTTCCTACTGTTAACCTGTCTCCCTTGTCATCCTGCACCTCTTGTCTTTGATAACTTGCCGAAGCGCAACCAGACAAAAACAAAATCCCTATCACCAGTAAAAATCCTTTATTCATTTCATCCTCCATTTTATAAATAACTTTCTATAATTTCCAATAACTATTATGACATTCCATTTATCCCAAATCAATATTTATTTCACTCTCACAGGATTCAAATAATTAAGCAATACCCTAAATTATTTCTTTATGGCTTGTATCTTAAAAATGGCTATTCATACCCGTATTTTCTAATAAACCAATTCTTTGCTTTTTGCACCATTAATAAATACAGCCCGACTATAAAAATAAGGAATATAAAATAAAGAGGTGGTGGGGCAACAAAACCAAAATATTTCCCCAGAGGGGTAAAAGGCAGCACCATGCCTATTGTTACAATATAAATTGAAGTAAACATCAAGAACTGGCTGGGTTTACTTTCAATAAATGGAATTTTCCCTGTCCTGATTACATATATTACCAGTGTTTGCGTGCAAAGTGATTCCAAAAACCAACCTGTATGGAACAATGATTCCGGAGCACGAAAAACCCACAGCAATACACCAAAAGTAATAAAATCAAAAAGTGAACTCACCGGCCCAAGAGCAAGCATAAATTTCTTTATGTAATTTACGTTCCATGGCCGTGATTTTAAGATATATTCTTTATCCACATCATCAGAAGGTATGGCGATCTGCGACAGATCATAAAGAAAATTATTTAAAAGTATCTGAATGGGAAGCATCGGCAAAAACGGCAAAAAAATACTTGCCCCAGTCATACTAAGCATGTTGCCAAAATTGGAGCTTGAGCCCATTTTAATATATTTTAATATATTTCCACTATATGATTATTTTTATGCAATGCACGGATCACCTTTTCTTTTTGTAGTGGGGAAAGCCTGGCAAAAACAGAAGTTGTTTTCACAAGTTCCTGTAACTGAGCATCAGTAGCCCTCTCCACTTCTTCACCATTAGCTATTCCTTTTACATCAAGGCCGACTTCACCACAAATCTTCTTAGTAACTAATTCATTGTCGCCAGTTAACACTTTAAAATCTATCCCCAGGCCCTTTAACATTTCAATAGTCTTTTTTGCCGAAGATTTTGGAGGGTCAAAAAATGCAATATATCCTTTTAAAATAAGCCCCTGCTCGTCATCTTTTGAATACTTATCTTTATTATTTTCAAAATCTTTATAGGCAACTGCCAAGACCCTAAAACCATCAGAGCTTAATTCATCGCATTCGCTCTTTAAATCTGCAATTATAAGCTGGTCAATATCCAGCACCTCGCCTTCCAATTCATATTTTGCACACCTCTTGAAAACTTCTTCCGGAGCACCTTTTGTAATTATCCTGTGCTTACCTTCAAACTCTACAACAACAGACATTAATTTTCTTGAAAAATCAAAAGGAACTTCATCAAATTTCTTATATTGTTTCACCAGTAATTTTTCATGCTTAAGAATAGCCCGATCCAAGATATTTTTCAATCCAGTCTGATAAAAACTATTCACATATGCTAATCTTAAAACATCTTCATCCTCTTTCTTAACCACATCGCAATGTCTTTCAAGAATTATTTTATCTAAAGTTAAAGTGCCGGTTTTATCCGTGCAAAGCACATTCATTGCGCCAAAATTTTGTATAGCATTTAAGCGCTTAACAATTACCTCTTTCTTTGACATGGCAATTGCACCCTTTGAAAGATTAATAGCAACCAACATGGGAAGCATCTCAGGAGTAAGCCCGACGGCAACAGACAAAGAAAACATCAAAGCCTGGATAATTTGCCCTTTATTGAAAGCGTTTATCGCAAAA
>JACROS010000105.1 GCA_016214325.1 Candidatus Omnitrophota bacterium
GAAATAGTCTCTGATTTTACAGCACTTTCCTTACGCTGGCCTTCACCACCTACTTTTTCTTTGCCAATTTGAAAAGTTCCGAAATTCCAGCCTTTTTGGCCGCGTGCATATAAAACAGAAATTTTTCCTCGCGGTGAAAGCAAGGGAATTAATATTTTCTGCGCATCCTGAGCGTCTAGAAACTTAAGCGTAACAATCTCAGTACGCAAAGTTTCTTCGGATTGTAATTTAGAAATATTCTCCATTTTTGTTACCAAAATTACATTTTCTTGCCTCTGATAACCAAAGCCATAAGTCTTTAAAATTATATCTAGTGCCGTTTCCCAAGGCACATCCATCAGCCTGATAGTAACATTTCCCATAACATCCGGCGTAGAAACTATGTTTATGCCAGACTTATAAGAAATAATCTTTAAAACATTCTGGATATCCGCATCCTTAAAATCCAAGGTTACATTTTCCGGAGCGCTTAATGTTTGAGCATCCTGTTGGGGTTGGGTAAAAGCCAGATCTGAAACACCAACTGTCTGCATAACAAAAAATACCAAAATTAAAAACGCTTTAAGGTTTTTTGTTCTTTTCAATTTTAGTCTCCTCCTTATTGATATAAACTTCGTAAGGCTGCCCCTCTTTAATAAAAATAACTTTATCTTCAAGAATTTTTAAAACCTGGTAATCTCCAAAAGTATCCCCTATACCAAGCACAACTCCGCCGGCAAGAGCATATGAGCGGCCATTTTTATCAAAAATAATCCCCTCAACCGACAAATCTGCCTTTTTCTCCTCTTTATCCAACTGTAACAATCTGCCCTCAGGAGTAACTAAAGGTATAAATGGATTTCTCTTTCCCTTAGCATCATAGACAAATTGCTGGGCAAACAAAAATAACGGCAAACATAAAAATCCTAAAATAAAAAAACATTTTGCTAAAAAGTTAAATGAAATTTTATTTCGTAACATAAGTCTTTAACACCAAGTTAATCTTCTGTTTAAGAAGGTCTTGCCGGTCAGGCTGAATTCTTAGATTTTGCACCGTTAAAAAAACCTCACCATTCTCAAGCACATTTATAAACTTTCCCAAGTTATGATAATCACCGCTTAAATCAACACTAATTAAATAGGCAGTTAAGTTCTGCGGCACTACTACCCCTTTTGCCGGAAGCTCTTTTGCCGGCTTAATGCGTGTTATGGCAACAAAATTCTTATTAGCATTCTCAGAAATACCCTGTAATAAAAACGAAATTTGCCCCTCAGGAATTAAACGCATAACTTTCTGCGCTTCTTTTCTAGCTGCAGCAGGATCTGCATTTTTGATATTCTGCATCCTGAGTAAATCTTTATTTAAAGTACTTAAATCCAGTTTTACTTTTTTAATCTTAGGCGCAATCTTCTTTAAGCCGCCTAGCTGTGCTTTCATAATCACTCCAAAATCTAGATATAACACAATAATACAAAGTATTACTGCCAAAATCTTCTTTTTGTTATCAAACTCAAAATCTTGGGGAATCTTAAAATTTATGATTTTGTCTAAGAGTTTTTTCATTTTTCCTTAAGGCCTGCAGTAATGGTAAAATCAAAGATATCATACCCTCCCACTGACTTTCTCAAAAGATTACTCACTTCAATACCGCTAAAATCATTAATAAAGCCCGGGTCATTTTTTAGGTTTTCAATAAATTTATTAACCAAATTCATTTCTTCTTTTTCAAGAGAGATTACTGAGCCGTAAATAATCAGGTCTTTAGGCGAAAGGGCAATTTCATTAAACCAAACGCCTTTGGGAAGATTAAAGCTAAGCTTGTTTAATTTAGGCGCCCAGGAAATACGCTTTTGAATAAGCTGCTGCACAACAGCACTTGACTGAGAACTTAAAGCAAATCCTGAATTAAACTTCTCAAGTTCTTTTCTTTGCGGCTCAAGGCTATGCCATTTTTTTGTAAGGATACTTAACTGAATATTCTTAGCTATGCCTAGAAAAGCCAAATAAATATGCACAATTAGCAACAACCCAATAACTAACAAAGCTATGTACACAATCTGGTCTTTGCTGAAAGAAAATTTTCCTCCTGATTTATTGATTTTAAATTCTTCGGGCAACAGATTTATCTCAATCATTTTTTTAACGAAGCGCCAATCCCACGGCAACAGCCAGTTCGCTTTTATGTTTCTTTAAATACTCTGCATCAATACTTGCCGGAATGCTGATCTTATTAAAAGGATCCCAATTCTCTACCTCAATACCAAGGAGATTTGCCAAGGCATCTTTTAAACCTGGAAGATTACTTCCACCCCCCGTAATAAAAATCTTGTTTACAGCCGAGCTTGTCTGACTCTCGTAATAATCAAATGATATTCTCAGCTCGGTGGCCAGGTTTGCCATTACAGAATCAAGCGCTGCAACAATTTTCTCTGATTTCTCCTGCGGCATATCTACTTTTAAACTCTCAGCAGACTTAAAATCCACACCAAACATCTCCATAATCCGATGATTAAAGTTATTACTTGCTATATGAATATCCCGGCTAAAACGCGGCAAATCACCCTCTAAAATGTTTAAATTAGAAAAAGACGAGCCAATATTAAGAAGTGCGATTGCTTTGCGCTCTGGGTCCTCTTTAACAGGATAATTATAACAAAACGCATTCACTACTGCCAAAGAATCCAGATCCAAAGCACCCGGCTTAAGCCCGGCATCATTTATAAGCTTAAGACGCTGCTCCACAAGTTCTTTTTTTGCAGCAGCCAGCAAAACAAGCATCTTATTATCCGGCAAATCATCTTTTAAAATACAACCGTCCAAATTAATTTCCTGCAAGGAAAATGGAATATGCTTTTGTGCCTCAAACTTTAAGGCTTTCTTTAATTCTTCCGCGCTCATCAGCGGAAAATTAATATACCTGATAATAGTTGACGGCCCTTGAAGTGAGAAATTTAAAGCATCAACCTGATTAAAAGCATCTTTTATTTTCTTAATTGCCTGCGCGGCCTCAGTTTCAAATGGCTCTACTAAAAAACTGCTTAATTCAGGAACATTACCAACAAATTTAAGCTTTACTGCTTTTATCGCGGTTGTCCCGATATCCAAACCAAGAATAACTTTATCTTTTAACAACTTACTTTTAAAGCTCTTTAAAAATTCCATAGCTACAATTGTTCCCTCCAGGAAACAATCTCTTTTGTCAGAAACCGCACACCATCTAAAGCATTATTTATATCGGTTACAGAATAATTCACGGTTACATTGCCCCTTAATATGGTATCAACAGTAGTAGTACTCTCCACCAATACACTGCCATTAGTAACCACAGTGCCGGTCATAGTGAGTTTTCCAATTACATAAATTATACCGTTAAAATCAACTGTTCCGGAAAAATGAGTTTCTCCATTTACCACCAATATTCCTGAACCAGCAAGATTGCCTGCGATAGTTAGAGTTGAGCCAGTTGGCACATCCACCCAAGTAACCCCGTTAATGGCTGCGGGAAAATCTGCAGGCGAATACAAATGATCTGCACTGTCCCTCATCTCAGATTTTGTTAAACCAAAAAGGTCAGCAAAATCCAGAACGGAAAATTCTTTCCAACTATTATCTGGATTAATATCTACGCTTCCTCTAACAATTAAATCAGTAGTAGTCTCAATTCCATACTTAAACTTTGCAGAATCAACTTCATTAGTTTTTATTGTTACCTGAACTACTCTCTGCACATTTTCACCGCCGGGAACAATTACTGTCCCAGTAGAAACCACATTATAATAATTAACTGTCCCGCTGATAAGATTTACGCTAACACTATATGTGTGATTTGGATTATCAATATAGCCTGAAGCTCCAGACATCCCGGAATTGCTTTTAACCTTAGCAATGCCTGCCTCAGCCAACCACAACGCACGCAAAGAATTTGCATATTTATTGGCCATCTGGTTTTCAGAAGCACTCTTTACAAAAAAAGAAACCACCAGAATAGACATGATTAAAACTACCAAAAGAGCAAAAACAAACACAATCCCGCGATTATTCATTCCGCACCTTTATTTCTGCAGTTAAACTATAGTCAAAATACGTTGAGCCCTTTATTAACTTTCTGCCATCAATATCCACAATTAATTTACCACAGCTTCTTAAATCATCAGCATTTAGGGCAACAACATTGTCAGAGGTATCCCGAGTATAAAATGGCTCTGAAATAATATTATTTATCACCCAGCTCTGCAACAAATCTCCTGTGGCCACATCAATTTTCTTGCGCGTAATAACACCAGTGTTGCTATCATAAGTATATTCGATGAAATAATCACTTAATTGCAGAGCGCCTCCTGACCACCCCTGGACCATCTTGAATTTAATATGAATCCCAGAAGGCGCGTTCTGCGCAAGCTCCCATGTCACTGCCTGCCTAGCATCGCGAGTGATCCAATCTATGGCTCTTCTTACCTCTGCCTGCAAATCTGAGCGCACTGCGCTTGCGGAATTTGCTGATTCACCTGCAATCAAAAGATACGACAACACCCCCATAATAATCACAGAAAAAAAAGATACAACCAACACCTCAATAAGGGACAACCCCTTATTGCTGCTTAGCAAAATACGTGGTAAGTGAAAAAGTTTTTTCATGATTCTTTTCTGTCCAGCTAACATTAACAGTAACTGTACTTAAAACTGACCCGATCTGGCGGTTTAGCACAATTGATTCATTAACTAAATTTGTAAATTCCGGCGCGCTATAACTAGAAAGGTTGTCATAAGGCAATGACTTCATCTGTTCCAAAACAAACTGCGCATCATTTGCTGCGATGGTCAAATTAGCACTTGCTTCATTTAAAATAATTGAATAAACAAATGCAAGTATTAAGCTTAAAACTGCAACAAGAAAAATTCCTACTGCCGTCAACAATTCTACTAAAGTAAAACCTTTTTTATTTTTTATCATTTCTTGAAAGAAATCTTACTGCTCCTTCTTATTGCAATCCTCAATAACAAGCAACCCGCCAGTAGAAATTGTATACTCTTTCTTACCAGCAACATTACATTGCACCGCAGATGCAGAGCAAGCATATCCATCTACCTCAAGCCTCGAACAACCAAAAACATAACCTTTAAAAGGAGGCTGGGAAGTATAGTCTTTATCAAGATAAGCAGGTTGTGCCTGCGTCAAGAGTGCCAGGCTCGTCGGATAAGCCCCATGATTATCCCGGGCATAGTTCTCTAAAGAAGCAGCTATTAACCGCAATACAGGCAAAGCATTAGATTCATTGCGCGCAATATTTGAACGCACAATCTGCTCAATAGCAAAGCGCAAAACAAGCGCGCATAGAGCAATAATTATCATTAAAGTTATAAAGCTTAGACCCTTTTTATTTGTTGTTATTTTATGCATAGCAATAATTTATATTATATTGACTTAATTTTAACATAAATACTTCTTTAGGCAAGCCAAATGTTAAAAATGCACTTCAGGGAGGTCTAAAGGCTCTTAGATAAAGAGTTAACTAGTTGCCTGGCTTTATCATGGTTAGGATTCATCTCTAAAACACGCTTAAATTCAAAAAACGCCTCTTTTGGGCGGGATTGCTTTAAATAAAGTATACCTAAGTTAAAATAAACGTCAGCATAATTAGGCGCAATTGTAACAACGTGCGAAAAACAATACTGCGCTAAAACAAATTCCTTAGCCTCAGCAAATTTTACGCCTAAATCATTGTAGAATGTAACCGCGCAGTTTAGATCCTTTGCCTGTGCCAAGTAACTTCTAATAATCCCTAAAGCACCCGCGCTTAATTCGTCAAGATTACTTTTTTTAAAACTGCTGATTATCTCCTCTTCTGCCAAAGCAGGCTTACCCATTTTTAAATAAACTCTTGCTAGATTAAAATGCACCAAATCCAATCTAGGATTTAAAATTAACGCCAGCTTAAAACGAGAAACTGCCTGATCATGCAACCCTTGAGCGTCATACAAAGCACCAATGTTATTTTGCAGCTCTCCTGCTTTATCCGCCGGGACCATTCGCTCCAGCAAGCTATACTGTTCCTGTGCCTGAGCAAACATTTTCATCTTATAATAAACATTGGCCAAATTTGAAACAGCCATAACCATGCGCGGCTTAATCTCAACTGCTTTTTTATATTCAGAAACCGCCCGTTTAAACTCGCCATTATTTTCAAACTGTATCCCTAGGTTATTATGTGCAAGATAACTTGAGGGAGAAAATTTAATTATGCGCGAAAAAAATGCTTCCTGATTTCTCCATTCAAAATTGCGCCCAAAAGTTAAAACACCAAAAAATAGAATTAAAACACTGGCCACAAAAACAAATGCTTTTCTCCCAAGATAGCGTTTTAATAAGTAAGCAACCAACACAAAGAAACTTATTGAGGATAAATAAACAAAATGATCCGATACAAAAGCGTTTATTGGAAATATTCCTGATTGGGGAAGAAGAAAAATAAAAAACCAAAAAGTTAGAAAAGCTGATATTTTATTAATCTTTTTTGAAAAACAGGTATATAAAACGATTGTCCAAACCCCAAGGAATCCCGCAAATAACAGAGCCTTACCAATAAGTTGTTCCGGCAAAATCAAAGTCCGGGACATATGTAAGCCAACAGGAAAAACCATTATTTTTAAATAAGTCCACAACACTAAAGGAAATGCTTCAATCCTGACCAATAAAGGATACTTGGCCAGCTGCGGCTCATACATCGTGGCAAATTTTAGCGCAGTCAGACGCAATAACAAATAAATTGCAAACAAAACAAAAAAAGGGAATACAAAACGAATAAAGAAAAATCGTTTCTTAAGTTCTTCTTTTTTAAAATAATAAACCCAAGCCAATATAACAAACGGAAAAATACCGGCTAATTCTTTAGAAAGCAATCCCAATACAAACAAAAAAAGCGCAACAGCCAACCAAATATATTTACTAAGAGATTTAATTTCAAACGTTCTTATAAAAGCTAACAGCGAAGAAATTAAAAACACTGCCATCAACATATCTGCCCTTCCCGAAATATAAGTAACTGCCTCGCAATGTATCGGGCTTACTGCAAATAAAAGTGCCGCAACAAACGCCAAAACAGAATCATTAAGTAAAGTTAAAATGAGCAAGAAAATCAAGAAAGCAACAATTATTTGCAACAGCACATTGGTTAAATGATAGCCAAAAGGATTTAAATGCCACAAATGATAATCTAAAATAAAGGACAGTGTCTGGACAGGACGATAAAAGTTAGAACCAGCAAGGCTTGAGGAATAAAGATCGCTTGTAAAAACCCTTCCCCAGCTAGATAATTCTTTAATAAATTGGTTTATTACAATTAACCCCTCATCATCCCAAAGAAACGGATTGCCAAAAGAACTTGAATATGCAAGAAGGCAAACTGCAGCAATCAAAATAAACACAACTAGAAACAAATAGAATTTATTTTTCATCATCAACATACTAACTCAGGGGCTGTTGCGAAATGCCTTTTTTGTCATTGCCCGGCTTGACCGGGCAATCCAGCTTCGTCGAGAAAATTAAAAAAGGGAGGAGAATTTCTTCTCCCCCCTTCTGTGCACCAATTAATAAGCAAAAGCTTATAATGGTGATAAAACTGCACCTGTAGTAGCTGTAAACGTAAGCGAACCAGCGGCATCGCTCGAAGGAGCAGCTGTAAATGTGTAGCCTGTTGCTGCTAAGTCGCAAGTATAGCTGTAACCCTGAACTAAAGCACCACAATAATTATTAGCCGCGGTAATATAAGTGGCTAATGCTGTAGTATCTGCAGGATATGACCCGCTATGACTTGTAGCATATGTTTCAGCAGCAGTCATAAAACTACGGACGGTTGCTTTTGCAGCGGCTTCGTTAGCAGTCTTTCTTGCACTCAAAAGATTAGGTATGGCAATAGCTGCCAAAAGTGCAATAATTGCTACTACGATCATGATTTCAACGAGTGTAAAACCTTTTCTATTCATTGATGAAGCCTCCTTTCCCGGGTAAAATTAACTCTTCGCGCTTTCCTGAAACTACTCTTAATTTACTTTATTAATTATACCTTACCTTCTTTAAGAGCGCGTCTCTTTTAAGCTACGATGTCCCCCATTTAGAATTATTTTACTCACCCCCCTTCTTTTTGTCAAGCCATTTTATACAAAATGTTGGGAATGATACCATACATCGTTACCCCCCTACTTATAAGGGAAGGTTAACTAAATTAGTTTGTATAAGTAAAGAAGTTTTCAAAAAGCTGTGTTTATTAACACGGGAATTTTATGCTCAACAAGA
>JACROS010000106.1 GCA_016214325.1 Candidatus Omnitrophota bacterium
AATTCTACTTTAAACATTGCATTAGGAAGAGCTTCGATTATCTTGCCTTCTGTCTCTATCAAGTCTTCTTTGGCCATATTATTTTGTCAGTATTTCTGCTCCCTTACTGGTTATCGCAACTGTATGCTCAAAATGTGCTGAAGGCAAATTATCTTTTGTTACAGCGGTCCAGCCATTGGGTAAAATTTCAGATTCCCATCTACCCAGATTAACCATCGGCTCAATCGCAAGCACCATTCCTTCTTTTAAGACCGGCCCTTCACCAGGAGGCCCAAAATTTGGAATCTCAGGTTCTTCGTGCAATTTTAGCCCAATGCCATGTCCGACAAATTCTCGAACAACAGAAAAACCATTCCGTTCAACATAGCTTTGAATACCATGCGAAATATCCGAGAGATGGTTTCCTGGTTTAGCTAGCTTAATTCCTTCATAGAGCGATGTTTCAGTAACTTCAATAAGCTTCTTAATCAAAAGGTCAATTTTACCTACTGCTAAAGTTATTGCAGCATCAGTAAAATAACCTCTATAATCTATCCCGATATCAAGACTTATAATATCCGAATCTTTTAGAACCCTATTATCAGGAATCCCGTGCACGATCTCTTCATTTATTGAAGTGCACACATGCGCTGGATACCCTCTATAACCTTTAAAAGCAGAACGGGCATTTTCAGTTTTAATAAACTCTAAAGCCAAATTATCAATTTCTGCAGTAGTAATCCCAGGCTTTATTGATCTTGCTAGTTTTTGCATCACCCGAGACAAAATCTTACCTGATAAACGCAAAACTTCAAGATCGCTTTCAGACTTTAATGGAATCATTTCCTGCGCGGACAAACTTAACAATTTCATTTAAAACTAAGCCCGCTTCCTTATCCGCAGATAAGCAACGCAATTTATTTAAATTTTTATAATATTCAACAAGCGAAGCTACCTCTTTTTTATAAACTTCAATGCGCTTTCTAACCGTCTCTTCTTTATCATCAGTGCGCTGAAATAAAGTTGCCCCGCATTTATCACAAATTCCCGCTTTTTTTGGAGGCATGTTTGTTGCATGAAAATTTGCCCCACAGGAGCTACAAACCAGCCTTCCGGTTAAGCGTTGAATAATAACCGCATCACTAGTATCTAGATAGAAAACAAAATCTATGTTGACTTTCTTTTCTTTTAAAATTTCTTCCAGTGTCTTTGCTTGATTAATTGTTCTTGGATAACCATCAAGAATAAATCCTTTTTTTACATCTTCACTATCCATTCTTTTCTTAAGCATTCTTGCTACTAAATCATCCGGCACCAAAAGCCCTTTGTCCATATAATCCTTGGCTTCTTTACCCAAAAGTGAGCCATCTTTGACATTTTGCCTTAAAATATCTCCGGTAGAAATATGCGGCAAAGCTAATTCTTCAGCCAATCTTTTTGCCTGAGTGCCTTTACCTGCCCCTGGAGGACCTAATAAGATTAATTTCATTTTCTTCCTTTAATATGCCCTGTTTTTAAGAAACCTTCATAGTGGTGTGTTAGCAAATGAGACTCAATTTGTTTTAAAGTATCCAGCATAACCCCAACTATAATCAAAATACCTGTCCCGCCAAAAAACGAAGCCACTAAATAGGGGACCTTTAGCCAAGCCATAATAAAATCTGGAAAAATTGCAATACAAGCAATAAACAAAGCTCCTGCTAATGTAATCCTGGTCATAATATAATCCAAATACTCAGTTGTAGGAGTTCCTGGGCGAATACCCGGAATGAATCCTCCATACTTCTTCATATTTTCTGATAGATCGTGCGGATTAAAAACGATTGCCGTATAAAAATAACAAAAGAAAATTATCAATAGAGCGTAAACAACAGTATAGAGAACGTGCCCTCTAATCAACCCCTGAGCTAATCGCTGAAAACCAGGATTTGGTATAAATGATGCTAGCGTAGCAGGAAAAAGAATAATCGATTGAGCAAAAATAATTGCAATAACACCAGAAGTATCAACCTTTAATGGTATATAGGTTGACTGTCCTCCATAAATCTTTCTGCCAACGATTCTACGAGCATATTGCACCGGTATCTTTCGCTGGCCCTGAGTAACTAAAATAACCAACAGAACAACTGATACTAAAAGCACAGCCATAATTAAAAGCGTAAACGGCTGAATCTGTCTGCGGCTTGGCGCAAAAGGTGAAATTAACACATAAAGCTGATGCATTGCTGTTGGGATACGCGAAATAATACCAGCAGTAATAACCAGCGAAATTCCATTACCAATACCTCTTTCCTGAATTTGCTCTCCTAGCCACATAATAAAGATAGTGCCAGTGGTTAAAGTTAAAACAGTTAAGATACGAAAACCCCAGCCTGGCTGCATAACAATCTTTAGGCCTTCAAAACGAGCTGGATTCTCAAGCCAAAGAGCAATAAAAAAAGACTGTATTAAAGATAAGGCAACAGTACCGTAACGAGTAAATTGGTTAATTTTTTCATACCCTGCCTTGCCTTCTTTGGCCATTTTCTCAAGCGCAGGAATTACTGCAGTCAACAACTGCATAATAATTGACGAAGAGATGTAAGGCATGATCCCTAAAGCAAAAATAGTCAAACGTTCCATAGCTCCACCTGAAAACATATTAATTATGCCAAAGAGCGTTCCACCAGCGCTTTTAGATACTCTACTAAAGAATTCAGCAAGAGCTGCCCCGTCTATTCCAGGAGTCGGGACGTAACAGCCAATTCTATAAACAGCGACTAAGGCTCCTGTAATTATGAGCCTTCTTTTTAAATCTGGAATTTTAAAAGAATTAACCAGTGCGCTAAACATTCACTATTTCAGTTTTTCCGCCTGCGTTTGTAATTGCTTTTAAAGCCTTTCGGGAGAAAGCGTGCGCCTGTACAGTTATTGGAGCCTTAACTTCTCCTTCGCCGAGGATTTTGACTAATTTAGCCTTATCCTTAATCAGGCCCTTATCTTCTAAAAGTACTAAATTAATATTTGTATCTTTAATTTTATTTAAATCTCTTAGATTTACAATTTGGTATTCTTTCTTAAATTTACTCGTGAAACCTCTTTTTGGCATCCTGCGAATCAAAGGAGAAGTACCGCCTTCAAAACCAGCATAGAAATGCCGTCCTGCACGCGAGGTTTGACCTTTGCTTCCTCTAGTTGAAGTTTTACCATGCCCAGAACTAGGCCCTCTTCCCAAAAGTTTCTTTTTTTTGTGTGCTCCAAACGGCACCTTCAGGTTATGCAGGCCCATCAAAACTTCTTTTGCAATAGCCGCTGGTTTTTTTGTAAGCGAAATTTTCTTACGAGATACAACCTGCTTCTTTTCAGTTTTTACTTCTTCTTTTTTATCAATTTTACTTTTCATTTTATTATGCTTTCAGGTTCGTCAAGCCTTCCATAGTGGCTTTGATTACATTTACTGGATTATTAGAATTAAGACTCTTAGTCAAAATATCTTTTATACCTGCTGCTTCACAAATAGCTCTTACCGGGCCTGCTGCAATTACACCTGTTCCTTCAGATGCAGGCTTTAAAAGCACTCGCGCTGCTCCAAAAATACCAATAATCTCATGGGGAATACTTGAGCCTTCCAAAGGTATCCGCACTAAACTTTTCTTTGCTTTGGTTAAGCTCTTACGAATTGCATCAGCAACTTCATTAGCTTTATCTTGCGCAAAACCAACCCTGCCTTTTGTATCCCCAACTACAACTAATGCGCTAAAATGAAGCTTCTTTCCACCCTTGGTAACCTTTGTTACCCGGTTTATGCTTATTACTTTTTCAATCATTTCCTGCTGCTGATCAATCTTAATTTCCCGCATGTTTATTTAATCTCCTTAAATTTTTTATAGCAAATACATCTACGCCAGAACCTTTAAAACTGCAGACCACCTTTTCTTAAAGCATCGGCAAATGCCTTGACTCTACCATGATAAAGATAACCCGCGCGGTCAAAAATAATTGTACTAAAGCCTTTTTCTTTTGCCTTCTGGGCAAAAAACTCTCCAAAAGCCTGAGAAGCTTTTACATTTCCACCTGATGGAAATTTCGACTTTACTGACTTATCTTTTGTTGATAAAGAAAAAATTACTTTTTTACTGCTGTCATCAACTAATTGTGCACTAATATTTTTTAAACTTCTAACGACGACTAATCTCGGATGATCAGAAGTTCCATGCATTTTCAGTTTGATACGGACATGCCTTTTTGCTCTTAAAATCTCTTTTTTATTTAACATAGTATTTTTGGTTTATTTACTGGTTGCCTGTGCTTTTCCGACTTTCTTTTTCACATATTCTCCAACATAACGAATACCTTTTCCCTTGTAAGGCTCTGGTGGATATATGGAGCGGATTTCACTGGATAATTTACCGATTAATTCCTTATCGATACTTTTTATAACAAGCTGCGTTGGTTTTGGTGCCTCAATTTTTATACCCTCGGGTATATTTACAA
Source organism: Candidatus Omnitrophota bacterium (assembly GCA_016214325.1). GTDB lineage: Bacteria > Omnitrophota > Gorgyraeia > Gygaellales > Profunditerraquicolaceae > JACROS01. Next base: position 4,453 of record JACROS010000106.1, read on the forward strand.
CTACAGGGTGAGAAAAACCTAAATGCATAGTTAAGATTGAACCCTGAACTTGCGCCTTGAACCCTACTCCAATAATTTCAAGTTCTTTTGAATATCCGTCTGTAACACCTTTAATCATGTTGCCAATTAAAGCCCGGGACAAACCGTGCAGTGATTTATCCATTTTTGTATCAGCAACACGTTTTAAAATAATCTGATTATCTTTATTTTCAACAATAATTCTATCAGATATTTCTTTTTGAAGCCTGCCCTTAGGGCCTTCAACTTGCACGATTCTGCCTTTTATCTCTACTTTTACTGCGCTTGGTACTGCTAGTGGTTTCTTTCCTAATCTTGACATAGTATTTTAAATAGTTTTACCAAATGTATCCTATGATTTCTCCGCCGACACCTAACTCCCTTGCTTCTTTATCTGTAACCAACCCCTTAGGCGTAGAAACTAATGCTAAGCCCCTACCCCTTAAAACAGGAGGCATCTCGTCATGCTTAACATAAAGCCTCAGCCCTGGCCTTGAAACTCGCTCAATATTTCTTATTGCAGGCTTTGCAGCAATATATTTAAGATAGACCCTAACAATCCCTTGTTTATTGTCTTCAATCAGTTTAAAATCCTCAATATAACTTTCTTTTTTGAGGATCCCCATAATAGTTTTTAAAGTATTTGAAGCCGGAATATCTACGGTTTCTTTTTTAGCCATCATGGCATTGCGAATCATTGTAAATGCATCAGCGATTAAATCAGTTCTTGACATCTAAACTCCTCTTTTATTAAACAATTACCAACTTGCTTTCTTTACACCCGGAATAAGACCCTTCCATACCAACTCTCTAAAACACATGCGGCACAATTGAAACCTTGATAAATAACCACCGCTTCTTCCGCAAATATTGCAACGGTTATATTTACGGCTTGAAAACTTTGGAGTCCTTTTCCATCTTGCAATCTGTGAATTTTTTGCCATTTTTATTCCTTGCCCTTATAAGGCATTCCAAATAATCTTAAGAGTTCTTTTGCCTGCTCTTTTGATTTTGCGTTTTTAATTACAATTGTAATATCCATACCTTGTGCTCGAGTAATTTTATCATATTCAATTTCTGGGAAAATGTTCTGCTCGGTTAAGCCTAATGTATAATTACCATTTTGATCAAATGCATCCGCAGAAACTCCGCGAAAATCACGGATACGCGGTAAAGCCACATTAAGTAGCCTGTCTAAAAACTCGTACATTATACGTTTTCTAAGCGTAACCTTACAACCAACCGCAGAACCTTCTCTAATCTTAAAGTTTGAAATAGCTTTTTTTGCCCTGCGCATTAATGGCTTTTGGCCTGTAATAGCAGCCAATTCTTCAATTGATCTTTCAAGCACCTTTATATCTTGAGCACCCTCTCCAACGCCCATATTTACCACTACCTTATCAATTCGAGGCACTGCAAGCTTGTTTTTAAGCTTGAATGTTTCCATCATCTTCGGGGCAATCTCATTTCTATATACTTCTAATAACCTAGGCACCATGTTTAAATTACCCCCTTACATCTTTTGCAAAATCTTGCCTTTGTCTTATCAGCAAGGACAGTAAAACCAACCCTTGCAGGCCGATTGCAGTTTTTACAAATAACCATAATATTGGCAACACTTATTGGCATTTCAATAGAAACTATCCCGCCTTTTTGATCCTGCCTTGTTTGACGCTTGTGCTTCTTAACTGTATTTATTCCCTCAACCAAAGCACGGTTAGTTTCAAGATTAAATGACAACACTTTACCTTTTTTACCCTTGTCCTTACCTTTTACTACCTGCACTAAATCGTTCTTTCTTATTTTCAACATACTAAATAACCTCGGGAGCTAATGAAATAATTTTAGTAAAATTTTTATCTCTTAATTCGCGGGCTACCGGCCCAAATACACGGGTACCTCTTGGGTTAGACTGTGGATCGATAAAAACGATTGCGTTACGGTCAAACCTCAATAATGAACCATCTGGCCTGCGAATAGCCGCTTTTGTCCTAACCACTACTGCCTTAGCCACTTCACCTTTTTTAATCGCTGCATCTGGAGAAGACTCTTTAATATTCACATTAACAATGTCTCCAATGGAAGCAATGAACTTACCTTTGCAGCCCAAAATACTAATCAATGAAGCCCTTTTTGCTCCAGTATTATCTGCAACATCTAAAATTGAGCGTAATTGTATCATTGAATCTCCTCTTTTACTTGCACGTGCAAAAGTTCAGCTTTTTTTACAATTTCTGAA
>JACROS010000008.1 GCA_016214325.1 Candidatus Omnitrophota bacterium
AAATTCATATAATATTCGTGATTTTTCATAACCTAGCCTTAGCTTGTTTTAATTTCTCGACCAGCTCATAAGCAATTTTAATGCTTCCGATCATTTCATGCGGCTTTGCTTCTCCATGGCAATCCGATCCCCCAGTAACAAGAAGATTGTATTTTCTTGCAAGCTCAAGATAAAAATTAACAGTAGACTGTGAATGCTCTGGATAGTAAACCTCCAGCCCCATCACACCAGCCTCAACAAATTCAGGAATCAATTCATCATTATTCAAACTATAAGGATGTGCCAAAACCGGAATTCCGCCTGAATTCTTAATTAATTCTACAGCCTGACGCGGAGAAAATTTAAATCCCAAAACAAAAGCAGATCGTTTGTCTCCTAAGTATTTCTGAAAAGCCTCATAAGTAGAACCAATTAACCCGTCTTTTACCATTGCTCTTGCCACATGAAGCCTGCCAACGGTTCCGCCTCTGGCAATAGAAAATACTGATTCCGGATCTAAGGCTACTCCAGCTTCCTTAAGTTTTTCAACAATCCGATAAATTCTCTCCACCCGATTCTTGCGCAGAAACTCCAGCTTTTCAATTAATTCCCCGTTATTATAATCAACCAGATAACCTAAAATGTGCACCTCTGAACCATTATATTCTGCGCTTAATTCCAAACCCGGGATAACCTCGACGCCGCACTCTTTTCCGGCAGTTATGCATGAAGGAATCCCAGAAACAATATCATGGTCAACTACAGATATTGCCGAGAGGCCTTTGTTTTTTGCCTTAACAGCAAGTTGTTCAGGAGTATATGTCCCGTCGGAGAAGATTGTATGAAGGTGCAAGTCTGCAAACAACACTAAATTACCTGCCCTTCTCTAATTTAATTTTATCCAGAATAGCATTAACAAACTTTCCTGCCTCAATCCCTGAATATTTCTTGGCAAGGTCCACTGCTTCGTTAATTGAAACTTTTGGCGGGATATCATCACGAAAAACCAATTCAAAACAACTCATACGCAAAACATTCCTATCCACAACTGCCATACGGCTAAGCTGCCAGTTAGTAGCATACTGCGATATCTTTGCATCAATATCAGCAATATTGTCTATGACCCCTTTTACCAGCTCTCCAGAGAAATCCTTAATATCTTTTTCTATTTCTTCGTCGCTGTGCCCCATCCAGAAATTACTCAAAGCATCCTGAACTGAATCAGAGGTAATATCAATCTGATAAAGAATCTGTAAAGCATACTCCCTTGATTGCGTGCGCTTTCTCATGTTATTTCAATTGGCTTAAAAGATTAGCCATCTCAATTGCTGTTACAGCTGCGTCGCGGCCCTTATTGCCGTCTTTGGTTCCAGCACGCTCAATTGCCTGTTCAATTGTATCAGCAGTGATTACTCCAAAAACAACCGGAATACCAGTATCAAGAGTAATTTTAGCCACACCCTTAGATACTTCTGCTGCAATATAATCAAAATGAGGAGTTGATCCGCGGATTACTGTCCCCAAACAAATTATTGCATCAAAATCCTTAGACTTAGCCAGCCTTTGTGCAGCTAGAGGAATTTCAAAGGCACCCGGCACCCAAGCCAACACAACATCTTTTTCATCTGCACCATGCCTAACTAAATTATCAACACATCCAGAAACCAGTTCTTTGGTAATAAAATCATTAAAACGCGAAGCAACAATCCCAAACTTTTTTCCTTTTGCTATCAAATTTGCTTCAATTATTTTTGTCATTTCTCCTCCTTTTGATCCAAAGTTAAATTATGCCCCAACTTCTCTTTTTTTGTCTTTAAATAATTGTAGTTTACTGAATTAGGCTCAATTTCTAACGGGACACGCTCAACAACCACCAAACCATAACCTTCAAGCCCGACGATCTTGCGCGGATTATTAGTCAACAACCTGATATTTTTCACCCCTAAATCCACCAAGATTTGTGCTCCAATTCCATAATCACGCAAATCAGCTTTATGCCCTAAAGCTTCATTTGCTTCCACAGTATCAAGCCCGTCATCCTGTAAATTATAAGCCTTAATTTTATCTACCAGCCCAATTCCCCTGCCCTCCTGATTCATATAAAGAATTACACCTTTTTTTTCTTTACCAACTAGCTCCATTGCCTGCTTTAACTGCCTTCCGCAATCACAGCGCAAAGAACCAAACACATCTCCAGTCATACACTCAGAATGCACGCGCACTAAAACCTGCCCCTCATTAAACTCACCCATAGTTAAAGCAGTATGGACCTTATTATTAGTCAAGTCGCGATAAAGAATCATTTTAAACTTACCGTATTCCGTCGGCAGATACGCCTGGGCAGCCACTTCAATAAGTTTCTCTGAGCGGCGGCGATACTGAATAAGGCTGGTTATAGAACAAATCTTTAAAGCATGTTTCTTGGAAAATTCTATTAATTGCGGCAGCCGGCTCATTGTGCCGTCGTCATTCATAATTTCACAGATTACTCCCGCAGGATATACCCCGGCAAGACGCATCAAATCCACACTTGCCTCTGTGTGCCCTGCCCTAACCAAAACTCCGCCCTTACGCGCCAGCAAAGGAAAGGTGTGACCCGGGCGAGTAAGATCTTCCGGCTTAGACTGAGGATCAATTAGAATTTCTATGGTCCGGCTGCGGTCAAAAGCCGAGATCCCAGTAGTTACTCCCTTGGCTGCATCCACCGAAACAATCCAAGCAGTAGCAAAAGGATCTTCCTTACCAGAATAAGTTTTATCTTTTAACATCGGCTCGAGATTTAAATCTTTAAGCCTATCCCCTTCCATTGGCACACAAATTAAACCCCGGCCAAATTTAGCCATAAAATTAATATCTTCCGGCCTAACAAAAGAAGCTGCCATGACTAGATCGCCTTCGTTCTCGCGGTCTTCGTCATCAACCACAATTACCATCTTCCCGGATTTTAAATCTTCTAGTATTTCTGGAATTGAATTAAACACTTATTCCCCCCTATAAACAATTTACCCGAAGACAAATCTTCGGGTATGAAATAAAAACATCTTCTTTCATCTGGACTATATAAACAAGCAACTTACTTGCTTGTCACGCCGTTTTTCGGCTACCATCGGTACTGGAATCACACCAGTTCATGCCTTTATCTGGCTCGCGGACTTTATCATAGCGTTAAACTATACGCTGATGTGCGCTTTCTGCATTAACACCCGACGCTAAATGATGCGTCGGTGTGCGCTTGCTGCGCAACCGCCGGTTAGGAATCTCACCTTACCCTGAAGATTGTTTAATTATAACACCAAATCTTGACTTGTCAATACGTTTAAACATACTATAATATAAAGAACATGGTAAATCTACCCCTGCAAACACATAATCTTTTAACCAGCAAAAAACAAACCATTGCCGTAGCTGAATCATGCACCGGAGGCCTCCTCTCAAGCCTGCTGACCCAATCTTCCGGAAGCTCAAAATATTTTATTGCCGGTATAGTTTCTTACAGCAATGAGTCAAAAATTAAACTTCTTAGAATCCCCAAATACATACTTTTAGAAAACGGCGCAGTATCAGAAAAAGTTGCAAGGCTAATGGCAAAAAATATTAAATTAATTACAAAAGCTGACCTTGGCATCGGCATCACCGGTATTGCCGGCCCAGCTGGCGGATCAGCTCAAAAACCAGTTGGCACAGTTTTTATCGCTCTGGCAAAAAATAAGAAATTAATCTGCAGAAAATTTATCTTTAAAGGAAACCGAAGCACCATAAGAAAACAAGCTGCCTTAAAAAGCCTTTATCTACTTAACAAAACCATCTAATCATATGAGAGCATTTATCGCCATCGAACTACCTGCTGAAATTAAATCTGCTCTAGCCAGCTTACAAACACAGCTTAAAACAGCTAATGCTGATGTTAATTGGGTTTTAGAGAAAAATATTCATTTAACCTTAAAATTCCTTGGAGAACGCGACGAGAAAAAAGTCAATTCTTGCATAGAAGTTCTTTCAAAAGTTGCCAATAACCATAATCCATTTACCATTAGTTTTTCTAGCTTGGGAGCTTTTCCAAACACAACCTCTCCAAGGGTAATCTGGATAGGAATCTCAAAAGGAGAAACTCAAATCAAGAAAATTGCACAAGAGCTTGAAGAAGAAATCTTTCATGCAGGTATTCCAAAAGAAACCCGCGAATTTTCTTCACATATTACTTTAGGCAGGACTCGTTCAAGCATAAATCTTAATAAGCTCTCTGAAATATTAAAAACTCTAGGAAATAATTCGGCAGGAAACCTTGAAGTAGTTGTAAAAAAACTCACTCTTTTTAAAAGCACTCTCAGGCCCAAAGGGCCGCTCTACGAAATTTACAAAGAAGCCAATCTAAAAACCATCTGAAGCACAATATTTGTGTAGATTCCAGCAATTAAATCATCCAGCATAACACCTGCACTGCCATTTAAGCATTGAAGCTTACCAGCAGGATAAGGTTTTAGAGTATCCAGCAAACGAAATACAAAGAATCCAAAAATTACAAATTTTATTTCAAAAGGAATAAACAAAAAACTAATCATTATTCCACTTACCTCATCAATTACAATACAGCGGGCATCTTTTTTTCCAACGGCTCTCTCTGCTGATCCAGATAACAAAAACCCCAATACTATTACTACTATCGTTGCCAAAATATACGAAGCCGTATTATTCCTAACCAGATAAAATAGAAATAAACCGACAACACTACCAAATGTCCCGGGGATAAGCGGCAGAAAACCTACCCCAAAACAAGACGCAAAAAACTTTACAATAAAATCTTTTATTTTCATAAATAATTACAGGCGAGTAATTACCTTGCGATTTTGCCAAAGGTATGAAAGGCCAGAATACAAAGTAAGCGCAACTGTCGCAATCATTACCACATAAATCCCCTGACGAAATATTTTCTCCCATCCCGGATTCCAGGTAAAGTATGACAGCTTCACTTCCTTTAGTACGATAAAACTAAGAATTGCAAATATTACTAACATCTGAGAAAATGTTTTATGCTTACCAGCACGGGTAGCAGATAAAACCTTTCCTTTGTTTAAAGCAAAAAGCCGCAAAGACGTGATTAAAATCTCACGCGAAACAATAATAACAAACATCCAGGCATCAATAATCTGCATCTGCACAAAAGCAGCAAATGCTGAAAGAACTAAAATTTTATCTGCAATCGGGTCCATTAAGCGGCCAAAATCTGTAACCATATTTCTCTTTTGGGCAATCATCCCGTCAAAAAAATCAGAAAGTGCTGCCAAAATAAAAATAATCATACTAATCACTTTTGCCCACAGCACCCAAGCTCCCTGAAAAGGAAAAGACAAAAAGAAAATAAAGAAAAAAGACAAAACAATCCTAAGCATCGTTAATTTGTTTGCGATATTCATGATAGAACCTTTCCTGTTAAATCATATTCCATAGTATCAGTAATTTTAACCTTTACAAACTCACCTGGCATTAGCTTGCGTGCAGAATTTACATAAACCATGCCATCCACCTCAGGAGCATCGCTCTGAGTGCGGCCCAAATAACAGCCATTTTCTTGTTCATCTATTAAAACTTCTATAGTCTTACCCAAGAACCTTGCATTTATTTCTTTGGAAATATCTTGCTGCAATTGCATCAAAGCACCTAAGCGCTCTTGTTTTATTTTACTAGAAAGCTGGCCTTTAAAATTATAAGCTGACGTGCCCTCTTCCCTTGAATAAGTAAAAACTCCTAACCTTTCAAAACGAACCTCTTTAACAAAATCAAATAACTCCTGAAATTCTTTATCTGTTTCAGACGGAAAACCAACTATTAAACTTGTGCGTAAACTCACTCCAGGAATTCTCTTTCTAATCTTTTCAATGGCCTTGATAATGCCAGCTTTGTCAGTGTTACGCCTCATTAACTTTAAAATCCGATTATTAATATGCTGAATAGGCATATCAATATACTTACAGATTTTTTCCGAATCAGCCACAAGTTTAATTAACTCATCGCTGATGCGAGCCGGATTAAGATACAACAATCGTATCCAGCCAATATTTTTGGAATTCTTTACAATATCTTTGAGCAAATCAGCAAGTACGGGTTTTTTATACAAATCAATCCCATAACCTGAAATATCCTGCCCAACAATATTTAGTTCTGACTTTTTCTCGTTGTTAAATTGCCTAACCTTCTCTAAAATCTCTTTTTTACCAAGGCTGGTAAACTTGCCTTTAATCTTTGGAATGATACAAAAACTGCAATTATTCACACAGCCTTCACAAATCTTTAAATAAACAAAATGCTCAGGCGTAATTGCAAATCTACTTTTTTCGTGGTTAAGGGCCAGGCTGCCTACAAAAGCATCTATCTCAGGAAGCTCTTTAACCAGTTCTTTTTTATAGCGCTGAGCAAGGCATCCGTAAACAATTATCTTCTTAAGCCTGCCTTCTTTTTTTAGCTGCGCTAAATCAAGAATAGCTTCAATTGACTCTTCTTTAGCGTCATTAATAAAAGCACAAGTATTTACAATTGCTACATCTGCTTTATCAATATCAACTATTTTATAACCTTTATTGCCAAGACGTCCAAGAATAGTTTCCGAATCTACCAGATTGCGCGGGCAACCTAAACTTAAGATGCCAATCTTTGTTTTTTCTTTCATTTGCCAACGCTCAATCCTTCTTTTGTGATCACAATGTTCTTTAGGGCCTGGTTCTTCCTGCCTAAATTAGAAAAAATTTGCCCGTTAACCTGCAATTCTACGGCATTACCATTACCCAAAGAAAGCTCAATCTTGTCTTTTGCGTCCCAGCTTTCAAATCTGCCCTTCTCAAGAACCCTCTGAAATATTAATTTTCCATCAAGCCGCAATGAAATCCAACAATTTTCTTTTGTCCTGATCCCTAAAGAAATCCTTCCAGAATTATCTTTTATTGCCACAGGAAGACTACTCTGTATTTTATCCGTCTTGGTGACTGCAGCCTCCTTTGAGGAAGAAACTTTACTAACCTGTTGTTTTGAAGATTGACCAACTTTTATTTTCTTGGATACTGTTTGCTTCTTTGGCTCAGACTTCGTAGTTGTTGCAGCAGCAATCTGACGATTTATAGCAAGATTCCTGCGCCAAGAAATAATCTTTGAAACAACAAAAATCAAGATAACAATTCCCAACACTGCTAACACAGGAACAACAAGCTTTTCTATCTTAAAACCTCCAGACCCTGACTTTATTTTCTGCGGCCTTGACAATTGAACAGGCTTATCTGGTGTTTTAATTTTTTGCTCTTCAGGCTTTTTTAAAACCTGCGCAACAGCAACAGGCTCTTTATAATCTGAAACAAAATCATTTGAATCTACGCCGAGAAAATTGCAATAAATTTTTAAAAAACCCTTAAGATAAATTGGGTTTACATCAGTTAATCCCTCGCCTTCTAATGCTTGCAAAATACTAAGCTTAATCTTAGTTTTCTTGTGCGCATCTTCAAGGCTTAAACCCTTTTCCAAACGAACCTTTTTTAGTCTTTCTCCGGCTTTAGTCATTTTTAATTAGCGCTCGCTTCTTCACTAGTGGCATTGTCCACCTGCTCAATCATCATACTTTTCTCAAGCCACGTGCTTCTATCCACAAGGATCTTACGCGGCTTGCTTCCTTCCCAAGGCCCAACAAGCCCTTCTTGCTCCATCATATCAATAATACGCGCTGCCCGCGGATGAGACAGGCGCATCCTGCGCTGTAAAATAGAAACCGACGCTTGATTACTTTCCATAACAATCCTAACTGCATCGTCGTAAAGCTCGTCTTTCTCGCCGTTAACAAGAGTTGATTTCTGTTGATCCTTAACAATCTCCTCATTATAAACCGGCTGAGCCTGCTCTTTAATAAAACTAACCACCCGCTCAATTTCTTTATCACTAACTAGAGTACATTGAATACGATTAAGTTTTTCTTCTCCTGGCTTTAAAAATAACATATCGCCTTTACCTAAAAGCTTATCAGCTCCATTCATATCAAGCACAGTGCGGGAATCGACTTTTGAAGCCACTTTAAAAGAAATACGTGCCGGCAAATTAGCCTTAATTACCCCGGTAATTACATCAACAGACGGCCTTTGAGTAGCCAAAATCAAATGAATTCCCACTGCTCGGGAAAGTTGTGCCAAACGGGTAACTGCATTTTCAATCTGGTCGCGCGCAACCGTCATCAAATCTGCAAACTCATCTACAATAACAACTATATAAGGAAGCTTCTCGTCTTTCATCTTTTCATTATAACCTTCAATATTCCTAGCACTCGCCTTTGCCAAAAGCTGGTAACGATCTTCCATCTCGTTTACCACCCAATTAAGCGCAGCAGAAGCCTTTTTAGACTCAGTAACTACCGGGCACAAAAGATGCGGCAGGCCGTTAAAAGGCACAAGCTCCACCATTTTTGGGTCAACCATCACAAACTTTAATTCATTAGGAGTTGCGCGAAACAATAATGACAAAATTAAAGAATTTACGCAAACAGTTTTACCAGAACCTGTAGTTCCAGCAATTAACAAATGCGGCATATCATCCAAATCAGCGACTACGGCCCTACCTGTAATATCTTTACCAAGAGCAAGAGTAATCTTTGATTTTGCCTCTTGAAATTCTCCTGAAGCTAAAACTTCCTTTAAAACCACCAAGCTTGAATGCGAATTAGGAACCTCAACACCAACCCTGCCCTTACCAGGAATTGGAGCAATAATACGCACTGACTGGGCCTTCATTGCCAAAGAAATATCATCACTTAAAGTCACAATACGATTAAGTTTCACACCCGGAGCAGGTTCTAATTCATAACGAGTAATCACCGGCCCGCGTTCAATATCTGTAACCTTAGCAGAGATCCCAAAATCTTCCAATGTCTCCTCGAGAATCCTGGCGTTACCCTCAAGGTCATCTTTAAGCTGCCGCTCCTCCAAAGGTGGAGGAGAATCTAAAAGCTCAAGTGATGGCAATTGATAATCACCAATTTTAAGTTGTTTCTGAGGAACCTTGATTTCTGCAGCCTGCGGCTTTTCTTTTATCTGAATCTTTGGTTTAGATAATAAATTACCCGCTGCCTGCATAGCTTTTAGTTTTATGTTCTCTAAAGAAAACTGCTCTTTGTCTTCTTTTCCCTCTTTATCTTCCTTATTGTCTTTAAGCTTGTTTTTATCTCCAGAGATTGCCCTCGGCTTAATGGCAATTTCTTTTCTCTTTTTTCCTGCCTTAAATAACGGCCCAAATATTCCCAAAATAAATTTCGTCTGGTCAAAAGCATTCATAAATAACGACGAGATCAAAATTTCAGTAACCAATGCCAAAGAAAGAAGCGCAAAAGTTATGAAAATTATAAACCCGCCCAGACGGCTAAAATAAGCAGTGATAAAATTAGCAGAAAAAGACCCCAAAATACCAGCAGCATAAAACCTGGTTGGCTCACTATTCAGGTTAAACATGCCAATAAGAGAACTTATAGAAACTAATAACACAAGAATCCCTAAAATACGCGGAAAACTTAAATAAGGAATCTGCTGGCGGAAAAATTTTATTCCTAAAGAAAGGACCAAAAATGGAATGACAAAACTAGCCGGCCTACCGAATAAAAAGACAATTGCCGCGCCGACATAGGCGCCAAAAATACCTAATAAATTTTTTGGTGGAATATTTGGATGTGAAGTAAAAAATGAAAGGTCAAAGCGGTCAAAACGGACAAGGCTAGCCAAGATCATCAGGCCAACCGCAATAAGGATTACTCCCTTAGCCTCATTCAGTCTTCTTTCTTTCACCTTATTCTTTTGGTGCGCTGCCTTCTTGCTGCAAGGCTTGTTTCCTGCTTAGGTTAATTCTTCCTAATTCATCTATACCAATAACCTTAACTTTAATCTCGTCGCCAATCTTAACAACTTCTTCCACTGTCTTAACAAAGCGGTCTGACAACTCTGAAACATGCACCAAACCTTCTTTTTTTGGAGCGATTTCACAAAATGCCCCAAAAGCCATGATTCGCTTCACCTTAGCAGTGTAAATGCGGCCCACTTCAACATCATCAGTAATCGCCTTAATCATTCTAATTGCTGCTTCTGATTTTACAGCATCAGATGAACCAACTAATATCGTACCATCATCCTGAATATCAATAGTAGCTCCGGTCGAGGCAATAATACCCTTGATGGTTTTTCCTCCGGGGCCGATAACCTCGCCAATTTTTTCGGTGTTAATCTTTATAACATCAATACGCGGAGCATAGCTGGACAACTGTGCGCGTGGCTCAGATAAAGCGGCATTCATTTTCTCTAAAATAATCATCCTTGCTTCTTTTGAGCGTTTAACACACTCTTCCAGCAACTCAACCGAAATTCCGTCTATTTTTAAATCCAGCTGCACTGCGGTAATCCCGCTTTTAGTACCTGCAACCTTAAAATCCATATCTCCAAAATGATCCTCAAGCCCGGAAATATCCGTCAGAATTGCCGCTTTATCGCCTTCTTTAATTAAACCAAGAGCGATACCAGAAACTGTATCCTTTATCGGAACACCTGCATCCATTAAAGATAAAGTAGCCGCACAAACAGTGGCCATGCTAGATGAACCATTAGATTCTAAAATCTCTGAAACAACTCTTACTGTATAAGGAAATTTTTCTTTTGAAGGAATCACTGCCAAGAGAGCCTTTTCTGCCAAAGCACCATGCCCGATTTCTCTTCTACCTGGCCCGCGCACCGGCCCAGTTTCTCCGACGCTAAAAGGAGGAAAACTATAATGCAGCATAAATGACTTATGCTTTTCCCCTTCCAATGCCTCAACCATCTGCTCATCTTCCCCTGTACCAAGAGTGGTTACTGCCAAACTTTGAGTCTGCCCGCGAGTAAATAAACTTGAACCATGAGTGCGAGGAAGCACAGAAACTTCACAAGTTATCGGCCTGATATCATAAAATGACCTGCCGTCAATACGAACATTATTATTAAGAATAATATTTCTTACCTGTGCTTTCTCTATTTCCACAAGCGCTGATTTTACATCCCCAACAGCACAAGTTTCACAAGCGAGTTTTTCTTGTAATTCCTTGGACAATAAATCAACTTGCTCTTCTCTTTGCTCTTTTTTTGCAAGTTTATAAATTTCCTTCAGCCTATCAACAGCTAAACTCTCTACCTTATTCAAAAGCTCAGCATCTATCTTTTTGTATTGCGCTTCGATCTTGGGCTTACCGCACTGTTTACGAAACTCTTGCTGCACGGCTAATATGCTACGTAAACTCTCTTCGCCAAATCTTAAAGCTTGCATATAAACTTCTTCGGAAACTTCTTTGGCCCTTGATTCAAGCATCACAACACCATTGGCATTGGCTGCAACAATCACTTCCAGGTCTGCGGTATCTAATTCCGCATAAGTAGGATTAAGGACAAAAACATTATTTACACGCGCCACCCGGCAACAAGCCAAGGGGCCGTTAAAAGGTATATCTGAAATTGACAGCGCTGCCGACGCACCAATCAAAGACAAAGTATCCGGATCATTTTCTCCATCACTAGAGAGAACAATCGCCATAATCTGCACTTCATTTAGCATCCCTTTAGGAAATAATGGCCGAATTGGCCGGTCAATAAGGCGAGCACTTAAAATCTCGCTTTCTGAAGGCCTTCCCTCTCTTTTAAAGAAACCACCCGGAATTCTCCCTGCGGCATAAGTTTTTTCCTGATATTCTACTGTCAAAGGAAAAAAATCCTGCCCTTCACGGATTTTTTTAGACATACACGCTGTTACAAGCACCACAGTTCCGCCATAAGTCACCAGCACTGAACCATTTGCCTGTTTAGCCATTTTTCCGGTTTCTAAGATTAGGTCGTTTTTGCCAAATTTTACTTTTAGGATACTATTTTGCATAATTAAATTTTCCTTTTTGAGTTATTAAACCCCGGTTTACTTTCTCAAGCTTAGCTTCTCTAAGACTTCTTCATACTTTTTTAAGTCTTTTTTCTTGAGATAATTGAGGAGTCTGCGGCGCTTTCCTACAAGGCTGAGCAAGCCGCGGCGAGAATGGAAATCTTTCTTGTGCGATTTAAAATGATCACCTAAGATATTAATTCTCTCAGTCAGGATTGCAATCTGCACTTCAGCTGAACCTGTATCCCTGGCATGTGCTTTAAATTCATCAATAATTTTTGTTTTGTTTTCCTTTACTAACGTCAATGTCGTCACCCCTTTCTATGTCTATGTAATTGTGTTAATTATACGCTATTTCTACAAATAAGTCAAAATAATTTCTTAATATTTTCTGTTTATTCACAAGCTTAACATTAGCTAAAGCAATAAAGGTTTCTGTGAGCACACATCAGAGATTTTCTGGCACCGCGTTTTAATTATAGTCTTCAAGGCTTTATGACGAGCGAAAGCACATCTAACTGCGTAAGCCGTTACGAAAGCGAGTCATAAACCACAGAAGACGGCAGAAAATCTCGTGTGCGAAGAGAAACTTTTATTGCCTCTTCTACTATGCTTAACCAAGCAAAACTAACCCTTACCATTAAATATTACTCTTAGCTCTTTTTCAGAAACTCCTGAATCAAGCACCACAAGCATATCTTTAAGTACTGCTGAAGACGCGCAACACTCTTCTTCTTGGCTTCTTAAAACTTCTGCAATCCACAAAACTGCTTTTTGGCGAGCTTCTCCCAGATTGCCTGTTTCTAGCAAAGATGAGGCTTGCACAAAATCCTTAATTCTCTCCTCCGAAGGAGTAATTCCTGCCTCAACCATTTTTTGAATAGCTAAGACCTCTTTACTTAAACTAATATTATCTAATTTTGCAATTGGTGAGCTAACAATAGAAGACTTCAGAGCACTGCTTGCATAACTAACAATCGGCAAAGCGCGGAAGTCGATACCACCTGGCGACTTATCATTACCTAAACCAGAAGAAGCTGCCACTTCTAATTCCAAAACATCATCGTAAGCAATGGTAGCAGGATAATTCTGCTTATCATCTGTTTGAATAATCAAGGTCTCAAAATCTGGACTATTATCAGTAAGCACGCCATTTACTATATAAGTATTATTTACACCCCTGGACAACTCTTGATTAACAGTTAAATTAATATGATCTCCTGGATTAAGATTAGCAAGACCTTTTACCAACGCTGAAGAAGCAGTATTATTATCATTCTTGTAATCAAGCAGGTCTGCTCTTGTCCAGCCTTTTGTATTTAGCAACGCCCCGGTCGGAGACCATAAAACCTTTACATTTATCCACTTTGCAGGCTCAGACGCAAGCTGGCCTTCTCCAAAACCAAGAACCTTTAGCTTAGTACCTGTTGCCAACCATTTATTCTGCGAGCTGGTACGATCATGAGCATAAACATACCCCGGAGTATTAACTACAATCACATCGCCAGATTTCAACGTATTAGCTTCTTTTGACACCGGAGAAGCTGCTCCAGCCTGGCTGATAAAATACTGTGCATATTTATCATCGCTTTGTAATTTTAAAAGAAAATCTTCTGCCAAAGACTTGTGCCTACTATCTGCCTTTATAAGCCCAGACAAATAATTCTCCAGTTTCTGCAACTCAGCGTCATTCATTTCTATTCTGGCATGATCAAGAAAAATTCCAATTGCTCTTGTTACAAGATTTGCATTGGCCTGCGAGAAAGCACTCTTTAATGAAACAAAATACGAATTAAATTTCACTGTTAGTGCAGAAGAAACCTGCTCAGCCGACCGTGCTGCAAAAGTCTCTATACTATCATCCCTAATTGCATTAAGCGCCGAAATAGTACTTTTTATACGATTGCTAACAGATAAATCGTCAACAGTGTCACATAAGACTAGATTTTCTTTTAATTCTGCTATTTTTACATTAATATATTCAATGACTTCTAATATTCCAACCATTGCTGAAATTTGCTCTTCAAAATAATTTGAGCCAACTTCACGAGATATAAATCTACGACTCCCTTTCTCTAACTCAAAACTCAATCCTAAGTTCCCAATTAAAGCATTTAGAACCCTATTTTTCCAAAACTTAACATCTGTTTGACTAGATTTCAATACAGACAAAACCTTTGCCCTACCCGAATAATCCCCTTGATAATAAAATGGTATTTTTAACAAAGCATAACTTGCCATTCTTCGAGCCCCAATAGCTTTCTGTTCATCCTTAACTACACTTTCTAAATATTCAACCATTGATTCAACTTCATCTCTGCCCACGTTTGGCACACTTGTTGCAATAGCATCTTTTCTTTTAACAAATATTCTTTTCAAAGCATTATCTACCCCAATTAATTCTCCTTTACTTATTGCAGCCTTAAAACCAACAAAATAGCTGCTAAAAACCGGATCGAGCTTAATATCTTTAACTACAGAAGAGGAAACTGTTGCATTCTTTAATGCAATAGCAATAGCTGCATGAATATATTCTACAGAAGCTCCTGTATGTAAAGTAACAATATATTTACCATTATAAAAGAACCCTACAAAATTAGAAGGATTTGATACATCTAAACGACGAGCTTCTATGCCAGTCTTTTCTTGTGCATTATTGTTCCAACTACGTATAAAATCCTCAGCATTCGCTCCTTGAATCTGAGTACCATCTCCAAGAGTTACCTTCACTACTCCTTCAGAATCTTTCGTAACTGTTTTTACAGTGCGCGGGTCATTGGTTACCGGAGAAGCAGCGCTGGCAGATTGCTTAGAAGAACCAGCCGACGAATCTTGGCCTGGCTCTAAAACACCTCTATCCGAAAAAAGCTGACTCTTTACATTTAAACTTGTTATATGAGAATACGGAAACGAAATACCATCTATTGTAAGCCTTCCCCGAGGAAATGAATCATCATTACCAAAATAAGAAAAATCAGGTTCGTTCTTAGTTACTCTTCCCTCAACCTGATCTTTCTCTTGCTTCGGCATTCCATCTTTGGTAAGTAGCCTTGCTTCCATAATAATTATTGTAACTTTATCGCCAAGCTTTAACTCCCTTAATGCATTTGATACTTTTGCTGAGAGAATTCTCCTTTCTCTCTCTATTCCAGTCAACTTCTTAGAAAACATCTCCTTATAATTAGGCGTTGCCGGCAAAGAAACAGCTTCCATATTTAAACCTACTGCACCTATCGGAGAACCAGCGCCAAGAAAAGTAAACCCAGAACGCTGGGTGGTTGTTGCTTGCTGAGTTATTGCACTACTGGCATCTAGAACCATTCCTCCGCTAACATAACTACGCATAGTTTGGCCTGTGGTTCCATAAACCTGCTCTTTAAGATTGTATTCTCCTTGTGAGAATGACTTTTTGTAAGCTTGGAAATAGGTGTCTTTAAACCAGGGAGTCTTAGAGGTTAGGTTAGAGAGGTTCTTGGAGTCTATGAGATTAGTTATAGTAGAATCGAGATTGCTTCGCCCCTGTGGGGCCCGCAATGACGAATCTGTGCTCTGTTCTCTGTTATCTGTTCTCTGTGAGTGATAACGAGCCTTAAACCATTGTGCCATAATTAATGAGTAATAAACCTGACGTAGTGAAGCATATCTTTTAGAAGAGTTAACT
>JACROS010000100.1 GCA_016214325.1 Candidatus Omnitrophota bacterium
ACGCAATAATTCTGATACCTTAAAAATATTTCTTCCTTGCTCATAAATATCAAACACGCCTGCTTCGGCTTTTTTATAAATTGCCTTCATTAAGCCGATGTCTTTAACTGTATTATAAAACTCTGTTCCGGTAAGCGCATGAGCATCAGAATCTAGCGGCTCTCCACCTACAAAAGCCTCATCCTTACGAGAAACAACTTTAGTATTTAAATAAAATACTACAAGCCCGCTAAATAAAGCAACCATAATAATTAATGTTGAAACCCCTGAATACCAACCTGGAAAAATAGTATTTCCTAAAATAGGCTGGATAAAATAACGCAGAGGAATCTGATTGGCAAATACTCCAAAAACTATACAAATAAATGCTAATATTGCCGGCGGCATCCACATCTGCCATTCTACTTCGCTTACTTCTTTATTTTCCTCCCGATTCATTCTCTGGCCCAGGAATACCGCGTGAATTAATTTCATAAAACTAGCTAAAGTCAAGCTTGAACCAAACATTGCCGCAACCAAACAAAAAGCAACGATTAAACCATTAACCCCTGAACCTAAACGCTCAATCACTCCCTGATAAATCATCCATTTGGACACAAATCCATTAAACGGAGGTATACCACAAATAGAAAAAGAGGCAAACAAACAGCTAATATAAGTAATAGGCATAATTTTCGCTAAACCGCCTAATTTATCCAGCTCAGTTGTCCCTACTTTATGCTCCACATTACCTGCTGTCAAAAAAAGACACTGTTTATAAAGCGAGTGGTTAAGCATATGGAAAATTCCACCAGCAATACCAATAATTGTGCCGGTGCCAAGGCCTAAGAGCATATAACCAACCTGAGAAACTGCATGATAACCCAAAAGCTTTTTCATATTATGCTGAACTAACGCCATCATAACCGCAGCAATAATCGTAATCGCACCAATAATCATTAAAAGCATATTTACTGCTGGGCTTAAAACAAACAACTGCAAAGAAATGCGTGCCAGCAAATAAATCCCTAACAATTTATCAACAGCTGCAGGAAGATAAGCCACAACCGGTAAAGGCGCTTTATCAGCACAATCCGGAATCCAGGAATGAAATGGCATTGCCCCTGCTTTAGCAAAACAAGCTACAGCAATCAATAAATACGCCGCAAGGCCCAAGCCAGAAGAATTTCCTGCTAAAGAAATATTAATCTCATCCATCTGAATTGAACCAGCGAGAAAGTATAAAATACTTACCCCCAACAACATTAAAGCATCTGTGCCTCCGACAATAACAAAAGTCTTCTTTGCGGCTAAATTCGCTCCCTCACCACCCAGATTTACCAAAAGATACAAAGTTAAACCCAAAATCCCCCAGAAAAATAACAACATTACCAGATTATTTGTTAAAGCAGCACCTATGGCACAAATCGCTGTGATAACAATATATAGGTAATACTGAACAAGCCCTCGTTTTGCCTGCATAAATTTGGAAGAATAAACAAGGGCTAACACCGTAAAGAAACCAAGTGCTAAAACCACAAATCCATTAAGACTGTCTAATTTAAATAGCGGATAAAACTTCATTTTAATAAACTTTCTTTTATCTTATTGGTTTTTTCCTGTGATAATTTAATCAAATCCCAACCATTTAAAATCTGCTTGTTGTCTGATTTATTAATTACTGCCACTCTTTCTGTGCAGCAATAACAGGGATCTACTGCAGCCAAAGTAAGAGTAGCATCAGAGATCGTTCCTCCTACCGCAGAAACCTTGTCAGAAGCAACATTCATAAAACTAGGAGCGCGGATTTTGTGGCGCACAGGACGATTTGTTCCATCAGACTTTATATAATGGAAACATTCCCCTCGCGGAGCCTCAACACGGCCAATGCCTTCCCCAGGAGAAATATCTTTTATATCCGCATCAATAGAGCCTTTTGGCATTTTGTCCAAACACTGGCGAATAATGCCAACACACTCGTATAACTCTAAAATTCTTACTACGGTCTTTGCAAAAATATCTCCGTCTTTTTCAACAATTACATTCCAATTTACTCTATCATATGCACCATATGGATCATCTCTTCTGACGTCAATATTTAAACCTGAAGCCCTGGCAGTAGGCCCAACAACGCACCAATCAATGACTTGTTGCTTTGTTAAAACCCCAACATCCTTAAGGCGTGCCTGGATCACCGGGTCATCCATTACAGCACCCTTAAACATATCTACTGCCGGAACCAATTCATCTAAAATCTTCTTAAGAATATTGATATCTTCATCTCTTATATCTCTACGTACTCCACCTACTTTAAACATGGCATAATTATTACGATTTCCGGTAATCATCTCAAACATATCCAAAATTGGCTCTCGATATTTCCAGGCCCACATCCAAACCGTATTATAACCAATAAAATGCCCAGCAAGTCCAAGCCACAAAAGATGACTATGAATTCTCTCTAGCTCATTTGTAATTGTCCTGATATACAACGCACGTTCTGGCACCACCAAATGTTCGCCTCCGAGAATATTTTCTACAGCCAAAACATAAGCATAAGGATGGCTTGAAGAACAAATTCCGCAGATGCGCTCCACAAGAAAAGCCACCTGATCAAAATGCTTTGATTCAGATAATTTCTCTATCCCGCGGTGGTTATAACCAATAATAATATCAATATCAACGACCTTCTCACCTTCAACATAAAGCTGAAAAAATTCAGGCTCTTCTTGTAAAGGATGATACGGCCCTATCGGAACAATAACTTTATGCGACATATTTACTCTCTTCTTAAAGGATATTTGCCTTCTGGCCATTCATCAGCCAGCAATAAACGTTTTAAATTTGGATGCCCTCTGAATTTAATACCGAGCATCTCCCATATTTCACGCTCAATCCATTCTGCTCCTGGAAAAAGCGGTGTAATTGACTGAATTTCAGGATTTAACTTATCTTTGATTAAAACTCTTACCGAAAACATCTCTCCTGTCTGATCAAAACTAAAATGATACAAAATCTCAAGGCCCTGCACAGTATCTACTCCTGAGGCAGTAGAAAACCTTAAAGATAGATCTTTAAACAAAAATCTAACCACTTCATAAATATCTTCGGGCTTAACTGAAAAATAAATCCGTCTTACAGTTTTCTCTTCCCAGTGGATAATTTTTCCACTCAAGCCTTCTTTTATTCTATCTTTAATTTCCATAAACTATTTTTCTCCCCGAACTTTTTTTACTAATTTAACAATCCCGTCAATAATTGCCTCAGGCCTTGGCGGACAACCCGGAATATAAACATCCACAGGAAGAATTGAATCCAGCGGCCCTTCAACATTATAACTATCCTTAAACATATGCTGAGAAAGCGCGCACTGTCCCACTGCCACTACCACACACGGCTTTGGAGCCTGCTCATAAATCTTCTTCATAAGCGGCACTGATTTCTTATTCATTGCTCCGGTAATTAATAACGCGTCAGCATGGCGCACAGAACCGACCAACTGAATTCCAAACCGCTCAACGTCAAAACGCGGAGTCAAACAGTCCAGAATTTCAATATCACAGTTATTACAGCTTCCTGCACTAACATGAAAAACCCAGATTGATTTAGTTAAAGCCTTTAATTTAAAGTTCATTTTTCTTTTAAATTTAATACTACCGCAACCGCCGATAAAAGAGTAGGAACCCTCCAGAAAAACCTCATTGCCTGATCAATGCGCAAGCGAGGATTAGTATTCTTAATTAAAATAAATATTACTAAAATCCCTACAAACTTTAAGATCATAAACAACGGGCTCAGGTCCCTGCCCATAAATAAAATAATTACAAACAAAGGCATTGTATAAAGCATGACTGCCTTTGTCAATTTAAATAGAGCCAATCCTAAGCCTGAATATTCAATTAATGCTCCTCCCATAATCTCCTGCTCAGCTTCCGAGGCATCAAAAGGAACAAGCCCGAGTTTTGCCTGAATACAAAAAATAATAGATAAAAATGCCAACAAGCCAGAAAAAGAAAGAATATTTGAACCAAAAAATAACTGATGGTTAATAATCTTGCCTAACTGAATTGCCCCGGAACTTTTAATAATCATGGCAATAACCGCCAAAATAAAAGGTAGTTCATATGCCAAGACCATTTTCATCTCACGTGACGCACCTACTGAAGCCAAAGGATTACGCGAAGCAGATGCTCCTAAGATCACCGCCACAGCCGGCACCAGCAAAAGATACAAAACAACAATCAAATCAGAAGAAAAACTTTTGTCTGGATTCAAAATACTCCAGCCTAATATTGCCGCTACTAAAGACGCGCTTAAAAACCCTAAAAAAGGAGCTAGTAAAAAAGTAAATTTTCCTCCTTGCGGAAAAATTGTTTCCTTTCCCAATAATTTTATAATATCTGTAATGCTCTGATGCCATGGAGGCCCAACTCGCCACTGCAAACGGGCAGAAACTTTCCTGTCTATCCAACAAGCCATCAAGCCAGCAAAAACGCTGAATATTAATCCGGGAAAAACTAAATAATTAAATATTGATTTAACAATTTCCATATTATTTCTTTTTCGGCGGCTGAATGTCTTCCCGCGACCACTTAATGCTATGTACAGCTAAATGCTCTCCGACAAAATAAATATTCTTTTCTAAATCTTCACTCACTTCCTTAACCTCTATTGCCTTTTCAGGACAACTAACTACACACTTAGGCATTTTATCACTAACGCCAACACAATAATCACACTTAGAATCCAAGTACGGAATAAAATCCTGAAAAATAATTCCAAAAGGACACGCAACTGTACAAGACTTACAGCTTGTGCAACGCATTTTATAACGTTTTAGATGCCCGTCTGTTGCGCGCTCAAGCGCCTTATGATAACAAGCATTAACACAAGGAGCATCTTCGCAATGCCTGCAAATTGTAGCAAAAGTTGCATATTCACGAAGTGACGAAATTCCGTTATTCTGCGGGTGGTAAAAATAATCGCAGGCAACTTTGCATTCTTTGCAACTATTGCATTTATCTAAATCTATAAACAATCTCTTCATTTTCTCTTTACGATTTTCGCTTTCTAATCCCAAATATCATGCACATCTTTTAATTCTTCAAATGTAAACACTGGGCCGTCTTTACAAGCATAAAACTTACCCACCCGGCAGTGGCCGCACTTGCCCAAACCGCAAGACATGCTTTTTTCCATAGACAAATAGATATCCTGCGGCTTAAATCCTAACTCCAGCAACTTTAAAGTAACAAACTTCATCATAATTGGAGGCCCGCAAACCACACCCACAGCTTTATTTAAATCTATAGGCAAATCTTTTAGTATTGTAGTAACCAAACCTACATTCCCCTGCCAACTCGGATCCCCAACATCAACAGTAAACATAACATCGGTCTTCTTATTCTTAGACCATCCCGGAACAAGATTTTTATAAATTATATCGGCGGCTGTTCTTGCACCATAACGCAAAACTACCTTATTATAATTATCTATATCCCCAAATAAACTATATAACAATGAACGTAAAGGCGCCAAACCAACACCACCACCCACGATTAAAACATCCTTACCCTTAAATTTATCCAAAGGATATCCCTTGCCATAAGGCCCGCGAATTCCCAGAGAATCCCCTATCTTTAAAGAATGCAGTTTCTCAGTTACACAACCAGCCTTAACAATAGTAACATCAAACCTGTCTTTTACCCCGGGGTCAGATGACGGCGTAAAAGGCGCTTCTCCGTGCCCTGGCACAGTTAACTCAATAAACTGTCCGGTGCGAAAAGAAAATGCTTCCTTTGGACGCAAAACAAAGGTTTTAATTAAAGAAGTTTCCCGAATTATATCTTTAATTATTGCTTCAGACGGCTGATATATATTTTTCTTCATATAATTTTCTCAAAATATAACGGATATCAATCTTGCCCGGACAAACATCAATACATCTTCCACATCCACAGCAACCTTGTTCCCCAAGATTATCAATAAAAAAATCAAACTTCTTTAAATAACGGTTACGTAATCGCATAAAACGCATCTATAAAGGATTTGTCCC
>JACROS010000009.1 GCA_016214325.1 Candidatus Omnitrophota bacterium
AAGAGGAAAGACATTTAGCATTGTAGCTGTTGCTGAGGGAGCTCATTTTGCAAAAAATGATTTAGTTACTCAAGAACAAAAACTTGATGCTTTTGGGCATGTACGCCTTGGAGGAATAGGAGAAACCCTTGCTCAGGAAATTGAAAAACACACTGGGTTTGAAACCAGAGTAAGTGTACTAGGCCATATTCAAAGAGGCGGAGCTCCTACTGCGTTTGATAGAGTTTTAGGGACTCGCTTTGGAGTAAGAGCAGTAGAATTAGTAAAAAATAAAAAATTTGGAAGAATGGTTGCATTATCAGGCGTAAAAATAATTGATGTGCCTCTTGAAGATGCAGTTAAAGCCTTAAAAACTGTAGACATGGAGCTTTACGAAGTTGCTAAGGTATTTTTTGATTAATTTTAATAATCCAGTGAGGTAGCAATGCGAGACCGAATAAAAGATATTCTACTTGAAAGTATTCAGATTAAAGAACAATTGCTGCGCACATCAATTAGCCAAATCAAAGAAATTGCTGATTTATTAATTGACAGCCTAAAGAAAGGCGGAAAGGTAATTCTTTTTGGTAATGGAGGCTCAGCAAGCGATGCCCAGCATATTGCAGCAGAATTTATCGGCAGATTTAAAAAAGATCGTTCTGCCTTAGCAGCAATTTCGCTGACAGTAAACACTTCAGTATTAACCAGCTTAGCTAATGATTATGGCTATGAAGTTGTTTTCTCAAAACAAATTGAGGCCTTAGGCAAGAAAAACGACATTGCTATTGGAATATCTACAAGCGGAAAAGCAAAAAATGTCAATTTGGGATTACGCCAGGCCAAGAAAATGGGATTAAAAACTATTGTCTTTACAGGGTGTGACGGAGGAGAAGCCGCAAAATTAGCTGACCTTGCTTTTATTGTGCCTTCTTCAGTAACAGCCAGAATACAAGAAGCTCACATTATTGTCGGACATATTGTTTGTGAACTTGTGGAGCAGGAACTTTGCCAGGAATAAAAATAAAATCTTTAAAACAAATACAAGTAATAGCAGCTTCCCTAAGAAAAGCTGGTAAAAAAATTGTTTTTACAAATGGTTGCTTTGATATATTGCATTACGGCCATGTAATGTATCTAGATAAAGCAAAAACAAACGGTGACATTTTAATTGTAGGCGTTAATTCTGACTCTTCAATAAAAAGAATTAAAGGTGATCTCAGGCCGATTATTAATGAATACGACAGGCTCAGAGTTGTTTTGGGGCTTAAAAGTGTTGATTACGCATTTATTTTTAAAGAAAACACGCCATTAAATTTAATTAAGAGCATTAAGCCAGATGTCCTTATTAAAGGTGCAGATTGGTCAGAAAACAATATTGTTGGGGCAGAATTCGTAAAAAGTTACGGCGGAAAGATTAAAACTATAAAATTAGCAAAAGGCCGCTCAACAAGCAATATTATTAATAAAATTGGTAAATTATACCAGCAGCAATAATATAAATAGAATAATTGACGCAAACATTAACCGGGCAAAAGAAGGCCTTCGTGTTTGTGAAGAAATTACTCGCTTTATTTTAAATGACGGTATTCTAACATCTACTCTTAAAGAAACCCGGCATGAAATCAGCGCAGTAGCAAATAAATGTTTCTTAACCAAAGAGTTAGTGGAGGCCAGAGAAAGCCAGTTTGACTCTGGAAGAAATATTCAGGCAAATGAATTAGAAAGAAAAGACTTGCCTGATATTTTTTTTGCTAATATTCAAAGAGTTAAGGAGTCTATTAGAGTACTCGAAGAATTCAGTAAGCTGCTTTCCAAAAAAAGCGCATTAAAATTCAAGAACATCCGTTATAACATATATGAAATCGAAAAAAAAGCTCTTAGAAAAATCGAAGCTTTACGCAATTTTAGATAAAGATACACTGGGCAGGTGTTCTCTAGAAAATACTGCGAAGAAACTATGTGCATCCGGAGTTAATATTATTCAGCTTAGAGATAAAAAAGCTAACAAGCTAAAATTGCTTCAAGAAGCTATTAGCTTGCAGAAAATTTTAGGCAAAGAAAATGTTCTTTTTATAATCAATGATTTCCCTGATATTGCAATGATTACTGATTGTGATGGATTGCATTTAGGCCAAACGGATTTACCATTAAAATTGGCACGCAAACTTTTAGGTAAAGATAAAATTATTGGTATTTCCTGTCACAGCCTAAAACAGGCATTAAAGGCACAAAAAGAAGGGGCAGATTACATTGGTATCGGGCCGATTTTCAAAACAACCACAAAACCAGATTATAAACCAATTGGCCTGGAAACGTTAAGAAAAATAAACAAGATTATTACTATCCCTTTTTTTGCTATCGGGAACATAAATGAGCAAAATATAGCAACAGTTGTTAAAAACGGGGCAAAAAGAGTAGCGGTTGTAAGAGCAATCTTAAAAGCCAAAAATATTAAACAAGCAGCGAAAAATCTTTTAAATAAATTACCATCATGACCCAGCTAGAAAACGCAAAGAATAATTCTATTACACAATTAATGCACCAGATTGCCAAGAAAGAATCTGTAAGTGCAGAATTTATCAAAGATAACATTAAATCCGGAAAAGTAGTTATTCCTTTAAACAAATCCCGTAATATTAAGAAGCCTTGCGGAATAGGAGCTGGGCTTTCAACAAAAGTTAATGCTAATATCGGGGCATCTCCAGACAAGGCAAATCTTAATTTCGAATTAAAAAAGCTCAAGATAGCTATTGAAAGCGGGGCTGACGCAGTAATGGATCTAAGTGTTGGTGGAAATCTTGCTAATATAAGAAAAATGGTATTGAAAAATTCATCTGTACCTGTAGGCACTGTTCCGATTTATGAAATTGCAGTAAACGCTCAGCAAAAAAACGGAAATTTTCTTAAATTTGACGCTAAAGATGTTTTACATACATTAGAAGAACAAGCAAAACAAGGAGTGGATTTCTTTACCATTCACTCTGGAGTTACCAGGCAGAGTATTTCCAGCCTTACAAAACAACGCAGGATTTTAGGTATAGTCTCAAGAGGAGGAGCAATTTTAGCAGCATGGATCAAACGTAACAATAAAGAGAATCCGTTTTATGAATATTTTGACCAAATTCTTGAGATAGCTTATAATTATGATATTACCTTGAGCTTAGGCGATGGATTGCGGCCAGGGTCAATTCTCGATGCCACAGATAAGGCGCAAATAGATGAATTAAAAATCTTAGGAAATCTTGCTAGAAGAGCAAGAAATAGAAATGTACAGGTTATGATTGAAGGGCCTGGGCACGTAGCGCTAAATCAAATTAAAAAGAATATAGAGCTAGAGAAAAAATACTGCGATAACGCACCATTCTATGTCTTGGGGCCATTAGTAACAGATGTTGCTTGCGGCTATGACCATATTACCGGAGCAATAGGCGGAGCATTAGCTGCAAGCTATGGGGCAGATTTCTTATGTTATCTTACCGCATCTGAACATTTAAGACACCCTTCTATTGAAGATGTAAAAGAAGGAGTGATAGCTTCACGTATTGCTGCGCATGCTTCTGACTTAGTAAAAAATTATGCCAAAGCTGTAAAATGGGACAAAGAAATGTCTATTGCCAGAAGAAATCGTAATTGGAAAAAGCAAATTGAACTTTCTATTGATCCGATAAAAGCCAAAGCATACCGGCTTTCGTCGAAACCGAATCTTTCAGATGTATGCACGATGTGTGGGAAATATTGCTCTATTAAACTATCAGAAAAGTGTTTACGCTAGATTATTAGAATTGCGGGTGTAATTCAGTGGTAGAATGACAGCTTCCCAAGCTGTATATGGCGGTTCGATTCCGCTCACCCGCTTTAAATAAACAAACATTTGGGAAAACGAAGCTTAAAGATAATGAAAATAAAAATAGTTGCATTTCTGAGCTTTATTGCCATTCTCCTATCAGGATGTGTAACTGTTTCTACTCCACCAAATTTACCTACTTCTCCTAAGATTGATATTCCAGGCATATATCACAAGGTTGAAAAAGGCCAAACATTATGGAGAATCTCTAAAATCTACGATATAAACCTAGAAGAGCTGGCGCAAATTAATAAAATCAACGATACCTCTTCCATTGAAGTTGGACAGCTTATTTTTATACCTCATCGCCAGCAACCGCAAGTTATACCAATAGATAATACTAACGATGATTTTATCTGGCCAATACAGGGAAAAATTATTGCCGGATTTGGAATAGTTTATAAAAATATGCTGAACAAAGGAGTAAACATACACCCAACTAGCAGCGAAAACGTCGTAGCCTCAAGAGGTGGAAAGGTCGTTTTCTTTGCGGAACACTTCGGTCCATTTGGGAAAACAATAATTATTAATCACGCTGACGGGTTATCAACGGTTTATGCAAGAAACAAGGAAGTATTTATTAAAGCTGGAGACATTGTTCAAAAAGGCGCCTTGATAGCAAAGGTAGGGAATAATTACGATGCTGATAATTATTTGCATTTTGAAATCCGAAAAGGCCATACATCACAAAACCCGTTATTTTATCTACCATGACAAAAGAACTATTCTTTAATAGAGACGCTTACCTGCAAATACTTGAAAAACGTATTTCTGGATTAAAGGAAGGTTACCGTCAAAATATTGCTATCATCGGTGATGAGCTCGTAGGTAAAACTTCAATAATTTTCAAGTTTCTTAATAAATTCTACGACAACAAAACAATTATTCTTTATGTTGAAGCCCGCCATGAATCCAGCGCATCTTTTGCAAACAGATTTATCGGGATTTTACTCTATAATTTTTTAGCCAATAGCAATATGTACTTAAAAGAAGACCTTGATTATCTTAAGCAAAAGGCTTCAAAATTTATTCCTAAAACAACAGAAAAAATTGAGAATATTCTTAACTCTTTAAAGAAAAGAAAAAGAAAAGACGTTTTTACAGAACTGCTTTCTTTGTGCGAATCTATTAATCAAGAAACCGGGAAATTTTGTGTTGTAGTTTTTGATGAATTCCAAAATCTAGAAAATATTGGTTTTGGAGATATTTATTTTGAATGGTCAAAGCTGTTATTAGTGCAAAAAAACACAATGCATATTATAATCAGCTCGCAGAAACATAAAACAAAAGCCATACTTGCAAAACAGCTGTCACTTTTGTTCGGAAATTTCGAAATAATAAATGTTGAACCATTTGATGCAAAAACTAGTGAAAAATATATAGAAGAAAAATTAAAGCTTACAAAACCAGGAGTAAGCCAGGGAATAAAGAATTTTATTATTCATTTTACCGGAGGTTTTCCTTTTTACCTGGAGGTATTAACTGATGCCATAATCAAATCCAGCCAGGAAAACTTAGCTCAAATATTAGAACACTTGCTTTTTGATATTTCTGGTATCTTAAATCAAAGATTTTCTAATTTTATGAAACGATTCCAGGATATACCTGATGCAAACGAATATATTTCAATCTTATATTTAGTCTCTAATGGACAAAACAAGATTAAAGATATTGCTCATCTTTTAAAAAAACAGCAAGCTGAATTAGCTAATAAAGTAAACCGTTTAATCGAAATGGATGTTATCAGTAAAAATGGAGATTTCTTAAAAATTTGTGACCGCGTGTTTGGTTTCTGGATCAAGTTTGTCTATCATGGAAAGTTAAATTCTTTAACTTTTGATGCAAAGAACCAAAAACAAATATTCAGAAACAGCATTGATGCAGCAATTCAGGATTTTCTGGTTCATACACAAAAACCAGTGATGCAAAGATTAATGGAACTTCTGCATATGTTTGAAGACCAAACAATCCAACTTGAAAAGAAGAAAATAAGATTGCATCAATTCAGAGAAATTAAGCCTCTGGAATTTACGCATAGCAGCTTAAAACATGGGTTGCTTGGCCGCTCAAACGAAAGCCTCTGGATCATGGCGTTAAAGACAGAATCTATCACAGAAGAGGATATCACTGAGTTTGTAAAAGAGTGCAAAAAATTTAGGCACAAATTACAAAGAAACATAATTATTACTCTAAATGACATTGACATGAATACGCGCCTTAAGGCATTAGAAGAAAAGGTTTGGGCCTGGGATATTGAGAGCCTAAACCAAATCTTTGACTTATTTTCAAGGCCGGGGGTTATTGCATGAAAATAGGAGTGCTTTCTGACACACATATACCAGACAGGGCAAAGAGCATTCCTCAAGAAATACTTGATGCATTCAAAAACGTTGATATGATTATTCACGCAGGAGATTTTGCAGATTTAAACATACTAGAAAAATTAAAGTCTACTTGCAGTAATGTTAAGGCTGTTGCCGGAAACATGGATCCTGCAGAAATTAAAGAAAAATTACCTGAAAAAGAAATCTTTAAAATAGGTAAATTTAAAATAGCAGTCGCACATGGCTGGGGACAACCCGATAAACTACCTGCACTATTAGCAGAGAAGTTTAAAGACGATGATGTTGACGTAATTGTTTTTGGGCATTCTCATAAGGCATTTAACGAAAAAATAGGCAAAATTTTATTCTTTAATCCTGGCAGCCCCACAGATAATATTTTTGCTCCATACAAATCATATGGAATCATAGAAATTAACGATAAAATTACTGCTAAAATTATTAAATTATAACATGAATAAACTTTGGGCTCCGTGGAGAAGAAAATACATCGAAACAGCAAAAAAACAAAAAAGCTGTATTTTTTGCGAAGCGGCAAGATTAAAAGAAAAACACAAGGTTGTCTTTAAGACAAAATACTCCGTTGTCCTGTTAAATATTTACCCTTACAATAATGGGCACCTTATGGTTTGCCCAATCAGGCACACAAAAGATTTAACAACATTAAAAACAGAAGAAATTCTGGACCTTTTTGAATCATTAAAAAAAGCCCAGTCGTTGTTACAAAAAACTTTAAAACCAGAAGGTTTTAATATTGGAATGAACTTATCCCGGAGCGCAGGAGCAGGAATTACAAATCATATACATATCCATATTGTCCCTAGATGGAACGGAGATACTAACTTTATGCCTGTAATAAGCGGGACAAAAGTTATTTCGCAGTCACTAGAGGATCTGCTAAAATTATTAAAAGATGCTTACGCAAAATCAAATTAAAACATTTGAAGAAAAATTTATGGCTCCTTATGCCATGAAGAGCCATAACAGCAGGGGCAGAATTTATAAAGAACCGGAACATTCATACCGAAGCTCTTATCAGCGCGACCGCGACAGAATCATACATTCCGCCGCTTTTAGAAGGTTAGAATACAAAACACAGGTTTTTGTAAATCATGAAGGAGATTACTACCGCACTCGCCTGACACATACAATTGAGGTAGCTCAAATTGCAAGGACCATTGCTCAAGCACTCAGTTTAAACACAGATTTAACTGAAGCCATTGCACTAGCTCACGATTTAGGCCATACTCCTTTTGGTCACGCTGGAGAAGAAGCCTTAAATGAGCTTATGGCAAAAAGCGGAGGTTTTAACCATAACCTCCAAAGCTTAAGAGTAGTAGATTATTTGGAAGAGAGGTATCCGGACTTTACGGGTTTAAATTTAACCTGGGAAGTAAGGGAAGGAATTGTAAAACACTCCACCGCTTTTGATCTGCCAGTTAAGATTAAAGAGCTTCGCCCCAATGAACTACCAACTCTTGAAACCCAAGTAGTTGATATTGCCGACGAGATTGCTTATGATAACCACGATCTTGATGACGGATTAACCTCCGGCATGATTTCCGAAGCTGACCTTGAAAACCTTGAAATCTGGGAAGAAATTAATAAAAAAATATCAAAAAAATATTTCAATATCGCTCCAGAAAAAAGAAAATACTTAATTATCAGGTCGCTTATTAACCTGCAGGCAACTGATTTAATACAAAAAACTGAAGAAAATATCAAAAAGTTCAAGATAAAAACTGTCCAGGACATAAAGAAATTAAATAAAAAGATTGTATCTTTTAGCCCTGATATGATAAACTTAAGAAGACCGTTACGCGCTTTCTTGATGGATAAATTATACCATCATTACCGCGTAATGAGAATGAGCATTAAAGAAAAAAGATTTATCAAAGAACTTTTTGATGTATATTTAAACAATCCCGAACAGCTGCCAACAGAATCACAAAATAAAATTAACAAAGACGGCTTAAAACGGGTAGTCTGTGATTATATTGCAGGCATGACTGACAGGTGCGCTTTAGATGAATACAAAAAATTATTTAACCCATACGAAAAAGTATAAAACTTTAATTTCTTCAATTCATAGTATTTACCGTTTAGTAAATTCTACTTATGAACTAAAAGACTTAATCAGCAGGCTCTCCAGGCTCATTTGCCAGATTTTTAACAGCCAGTATTGCCAAGTGTTATTGCTGGATAACTCAAAAAAGCATTCTATCCTCAAATGTATCACCAATAAAAAGAAACGTTATATTTTTGACAAAAAAGCTCCATTAAGCAGTAGAGTTGAGAAAAGAATAACCAAGAATCTTTCTTGCATAAGAAAAAATAATCTTCTCGGAATACCGCTTATATGTGAAGACATCATTGGATTGATAATTATTAAACGTGACAAAATTAACCTGCCCTATGATTCTTACGACCAGGAAATGCTAATGACCATTGCTGAACAAGCAATTATCGGTATAAAGAACCTGCAGCTTTATGAAGAACAACAAAAAATAGTCCTCGGCAGCATTAAATCATTGGTCACGCTCTTGGACACAAGAGTACCTCAAGAATATACTCATTCGCCTTATTTTAGCCGTTTAGTTACTGCTATTGGCCACGAAATGCATCTAGATGAAAAACAAATCGAAAGCTTAAAATATGCCAGCCTATTGCATGATACCGGAAAAGTTGATATCCCGCTAGAAATTCTTACTAAAACAACCAAACTTACTGCAAAAGAATATAATATTATAAAAAAACATCCTGTAAAAGGAGCGCAAATTCTCAGGCCACTCCAAATATTAAAACCTGCAATCCCGATTATTATGCACCATCATGAAAAATACGACGGAACAGGCTACCCTTCACGGCTTAAAAAAGGGCAAATTCCCCAAGGAGCAAGGATTATGGCAGTTGCTGATGCATTTGAAGCAATGGTTTACGGCAGGCCATATCGGGAAAGAATGGATATCACCGCCGCCATTAAAGAAATAAAGAAAAAGAATTACACTCAGTTTGACCCCAAAGTAGTTGAGGCTTTTCTTAAGGTAGTAAGAAAAGTTAACTCAAAAAATTACTTGAAAGCTCACAAACAATAGTTATATAATATTAAGTTATGGAAAAAGACAATATACAATTAGAACTATTTTCTCAGCCCGAAGGAAACAATCTGGCTCAAGAACAAAACATAAACAGCAGTTTCTGGAAATTCATCCGAGGTTTTGAGAAAACCATCATGCTTATTATCGCAATTGCAGTAATTAGCATAATCTCTTTTTCATTAGGAGTTGAGAAGGGTAAGCGCCTCTCAAGCCTAAATCCAAAACAAAATGCACCTGTAAACATTCAGGCTTTACAGCCAAAAACAGAAATACCTGTTGTTGTTCCTGTTCAAACACAAATAACCCCCAAACAAAATGACTTAACAATACCAGCTGTTATACCAGAAAGACAAAAATACACTATACAGCTTGCAAGCTATAAAACTAAAATTGGTGCTCAAAAAGAAGCAGAATTATTAAAAAAACGAGGATTTTTGCCTTTTGTTATCACAAAAGGTTCTTTTACGGTACTATGCGTGGGAAATTTTAATAACAAAGAAAAAGCGCAGTCTCTATTATCCCAATTAAAAAACCGCTATAGAGGTTGCTATATAAGGAGGTTGTAAGAAATGTCAATTCATCCATCATTAACTGAATCAGAAAAAGATAAAAAACAAAGGTCAGTGCTTAAACGTACTGAACGTATTAGAATGATGTTAGAAAAGGGCCAGTGGAAACAAGGAGATAAAGTATTTGGCCTTCCAAAGATTAAAACCTTAAAGATAAAAATTAAGAAAGAAAAAGCTGAGAAAGCTGAAACTGCAACAGCCGAAGGAGCAGCGCCTGCAGCAGGTGCCGGAGCAAAAGAAACCGGCGGGAAAGCAGCTGCAAGCAAATCCCAGGAAAAGAAATAGAAGATGCGCCTAATCAGCCAATTCTTGAAATTCTCCGGCCTAAGCGCTCTACTGCTTTATGCATCATTGTGCTTTGCGCAAGAAACTTTTTTTCCTTTTAATGCTCAAACTCAATCTGAAAATGTTAACTTGCGCACTGACGCCACTGTAAACTCGCAGATTATCTGCACCTTATCAAAAGACGACCAAGTAGAAGTAGTGTCAGAGTCATTTGAATGGTACAAGATCCGGCTGCCTAACAAGGCGCCTTCTTTTGTCAAGCAAAACCTAACCGA
Source organism: Candidatus Omnitrophota bacterium (assembly GCA_016214325.1). Classification (GTDB taxonomy): domain Bacteria; phylum Omnitrophota; class Gorgyraeia; order Gygaellales; family Profunditerraquicolaceae; genus JACROS01. The sequence continues at coordinate 10,393 of JACROS010000009.1, forward strand.
ATGCATAAGCCAGAAATTACCGGCTACACCAGAAGAAAAACCAGGATGCAGTAGCGCCAAAATTATAAAAAACAAAGTTAATATCCGGTTGACGCCCGATGAAACATCACCCATATTAGGCGTAGCCTTAAACAACGAAACAATAACAATCCTCTCTGAAGAAAAAGGTTGGTATAAAATTCAGCCAACTCTCAATACTTACGGCTGGGTACACAAAAAATTCCTTTTGAAAATTATTAAAGAGGAATCTAAACCTGAAGTGACCAAGCCCGAAGAAGCCAAAGCCGAAGAAAATTTCATTAATTTAGAGGGAATTATTAAGCCATATGGGAGATTTTTTAAGCGCACCGCAACACACAAAATACTAACCGCTGATAACAAAATCTTTCTTTTGAAAGCTGACAAAAAAGTTTTAGATGCCAATAATCAGCAAAAAGTAAAAATCAAGGGAAAGCTTGTTGAAGATATTAAGGAAAAATATCCTGTCATTGAGATAATTTCCCTTGAGGTTATAAAGTGAGTTTTTCCAATCTTATTATTTCATTCGGGGTATCTTTTGGATTACTTATAATTGCCATGAGCGTGCACGAATTCGCTCACGCGTTTGTTGCTTATAAGTTAGGAGATTCTACTGCAAAATACTCTGGCAGGCTCACCCTAAACCCGCTTTCACATATTGACCCATTCTGGACGGTCTTATTACCATTATTCTTATTTATCAGTTCGAATGGACATTTTGTTTTTGGTGCTGCAAAACCAGTGCCAATTAATTACTGGGCATTAGGAAATCCTCGTCGGGATATCATCTGGGTAGGTGCAAGCGGGCCAATTGCAAATTTTATTTTTGCAATATTTATTTCTTTACTTTTACACATGTTCCCCCTTAACCCGTTAATAAATTCACTCTTAATTCAATTAGCAATAATTAACGTTGTTCTGGGGGTTTTTAACCTAATTCCGATTCCCCCGCTTGATGGGTCAAGAATACTAACTGGAATTCTTCCTCGTAATCTTTCGGCATTATACCTAACAATAGAACCTTTTGGTTTTATTATTCTCATGGTGCTCTTATGGTCAGGAGTATTTAATAACCTTATTTGGAATTCAGTGCGTTTCTTCTTAAATTTACTAGGAATTTAAAATGAAAACAATAAAAGTTAAACTCGGAAAACGTTCGTATAATATTCTCATTGGCCAAGGTATAATAAATAACACCGGGAAAATAATCAGTAAACTTAATATAGGAAAAGATGCGTTTATAATTACCAATAAACAAATAAAACAGCTTTACGGAGATAGTATTGCAAAATCGCTAAAAGAAAATGGGTTTAATTTTAGATTTGAATTAATTGCCGATTCAGAAAAAAGTAAATCTTTAGAGAATGCTCACCGTCTCATCAAAAATCTCGCTCTCTTTGCAAGAAAGAAAAAGGTTTTCATTATTGCTCTGGGAGGAGGAGTAGTAGGGGATCTTTCCGGTTTTATTGCAGCAATATTTAAAAGAGGGATACCTTATATCCAGATACCAACCACATTGCTTGCTCAAGTAGACTCCGCAATCGGAGGAAAGACTGCTGTAGATTTAAATGAAGGGAAAAACTTAGTCGGAGCTTTTTATCAACCAAAAGCAGTAATCAGCGACACAAAAATATTAAATTCACTAACTATGCGCCAGATCCGCTCCGGTCTTGCTGAGGTTATAAAATATGCTATTATCAAAGACAAGAAAATGTTTTCTTATCTTGAAAAGAATTTAACAAGCCTGCTTAACTTAAAACCATCAAACATTGAACATATTGTTGCTGTCTCAAGCAAAATTAAAGCTGAAATAGTAGAGAAGGACGAAAAAGAAGAGTCTGGGCTAAGGGCTATACTTAACTTTGGCCACACTATCGGACATGCCATTGAAACAGCAAGCAACTATAATTATTATAATCACGGAGAAGCAGTAGCCTTGGGCATATTAGCCTTCCAACAAAAATCAAGCATGCCAAATTAAACAAAATAATCTATGCTCATTATTTTGATAAGAAATTCTCTGGAGCAAAAAATAAGTTTATCCTTATAGAAGATATAGGGCGGGTAAAAATAAAAGAAGATTTACCTTTAGAAATTATAAAAGAGGCAGTAAAAGAAAGGCTGTAACTTTTTATTTCTGCTGATTGGAAAGTTTTAAAATTGACCCCTGAGAATCAAGCTCTACCTCATCAAAACTAATATTCTTTAAAACAGCTCCGTTAATCTCCTGGCCTTTTTTAACAATTTGATTATTGATTAAAGCAAACCATTCGTTATCTGCCAAAAAAACCCCATTTAAAACCAAGCTAACAGTTTTATTACTCGTCTTTAAAGCAAAACTTTCGCTAAAGCTGGTTAACTTAGCCTCTACTGGTAAGGGCTGAACAACTTTTTTTACTGCCTTATCAGGAGAATATTTTAAAAGAAGGTTTAATGTAAATAGCCCAAACACTACTGCAAAAATTACAAATATAAAGTTGTTTTTACGTCCATGTCCAGAATGATTTTCAGGAGTGATTACATTTTGAGCTTTTACATTTTGCGCCTGCTCAACCTTTTTTAAAGCATCATGTATTATACTCATTGCCTTCCCCCTACAAGATGGTAATCAAACTCTTCCAGGCACTTTTTCATAATTACCTCGTCAATTTTCTTGGTATTATTCACAAAACCAGCCAACAGTGCCCTATCACAAAGCATGTTAATTAACCTAGGAGTACCGGTACTAAACTCAGTTATGGTCTTAATAGCATCATCACAAAATTCAATTTCTTTACCTGCTCCTGCTGCGCTTAAACGATGCTGGATATAATTTTTAATTTCACTACTATCCAAAGGATTAATGTGGTATCTCACCATAATCCTTTGCCTAATTTGTCTTAATTCATGTAAGCTTAGCTTATCGTTAAGCTCCGGCTGGCCAACTAAAACTATTTGCAGCAACTTTGATTTTTCCGTTTCAAGATTAGAAAGAAGACGGACTTGCTCAAGCATGCCTGTAGGCAGGTTTTGTGCTTCATCAATGATTAAAACTACATTATTTCCTGCCTCAGATTCTTTCAAAAGAAATTTATTCAGCTCCCAAATAAAACCAAGCCTGGTTTTTTCTTTGGGAACCAGTCCAAAATCACTTAATATCGCTTCGAGCAATTCGCTGTCTGAAAGGTAAGGATTTAGAATGAAAGCAGTTTTTACATTCTTGTCTAGCTGATTGATAAAAAAACGGGTTAAAGTAGTTTTACCAGTGCCGATTTCTCCTGTTAAAACAATAATCCCTTTTCTTTCATGCACACCATATAAAAGATGCGAAAGGGCTTCTTTATGCTTGTTGCTAAAAAAGAAGAAGGCAGGATCTGAAGTAACATTGAAGGGTTTTTCTTTTAGGTCGTAGAATTTACAATACATTTATTCTCCTGATAAAATTATAGCAAAAAGAGGCAATTTGTAAACAACAATTGACAGCACTACTTAATTATGCTAATATTTAAAACATATGAAGGAGTAAAGCCACGGCTCCAAAAAAATTTGAAGGGGGAAAATGGCATTTAGCCTTCAAGAAAAAAGGCAATTTCCACGTATTCAAATACATGCGCCTATCCGCTACCAAATCAGAGGAGAGGCTAACTTTGAAAATCTTATTTGTGATAATATTAGTATCGGAGGAGCGCGTTGAATATGCGACTAGATTATCACTCCTGCAACAATATTAATGCTTGAAATACAGTTATTGTCACGCACTTTTAAAGCAATTGGGAAAATTGCCTGGGCTTGTAATTTAACGCATTCATACAGGGCACAATTAGGTATACAATTTATTGAAGTGGATCCAAATCAGGAGAAATTTCTAACAGATTTCATTGAAATGAAGCTGTTCAACAATCAAAACGGAAAGGAACAATAAACAAAAATGGCTCAAGAACAAGCAAATACATCTTCGGAAGCAAAACCAAAAGCAGAAAAACAAACCAACTGTCTAGTTTGCAATAAACCTATCAAGAAATTAAAACGTTTCTACAGAAACGGTATTTGTTATTGTGCAAAAAAATGCTGGCTGGCAAACAAAAAGAAAACAGCTGAAGAAAAGAATTCCGCAGAAAATAAAAAATGAAAAAGCTAACCGGAAAAGAAAAAAGACTGCACCCAAGAATTGATAGTGCGCTTCCCATAAAAGTAGCGGCAAACGGGTATGATTTTTCTACCACTACTCAAAATGTAAGCTGTCTTGGAGCATATTGCACTATCTCAAAATATATTCCTCCTTTTACGAAAGTGCTTATTAAATTAACCTTACCAATCGGCAAATCTCATGCTGGTGTTGATT
>JACROS010000101.1 GCA_016214325.1 Candidatus Omnitrophota bacterium
CAACAACCTTTATTTTAATTCTTCCATCCTGTGGCAAACGGCGTTCAGCAATATTAAGGCTAGCCATAATCTTAATACGAGAAACTATTGCCGGATGAAAATATTTAATGGTTTCAGGAATATTAATATCATAAAGAATCCCGTCAATACGAAAACGCACGCGCAATTCATTTTGAAAAGGCTCTAAATGAATATCTGTTGCTCTCTCCTGAACTGCCTCGGATAAAATTTGGTTTACAAATTTAATAATTGAGGCGTCTTCAGCCATTGATTCTAAATCTTGCACTTCCTGCGCCTGAACCTTGAGCTCCTCAAAAGCAGATTTCTCAGAAACAATTTTTTCAAGAGTATCCGCACCAACTCCATAGTACTTACGGATAGCATCCATAATCTCTATTTCTGAAGCAAGAACACCCTTTACTTCAATATTTAGAAGCAATCTTACATCATCAAGTGTGCGCACATCCAAAGGATCGGCCATTGCGATTATTAATGATGTTCCATCAAACTCAATGGGGATTACTTTGTAGTGGCTAGCAAACTTCGCCGGAACCTTTTGGATAATTAAAGGGTCAATATCGCGTTCTTTAAGACGAGAATACGGAATATTTAAATACCTGGAGAGAACCTGAAAAGCTTTTTCTTCTGATACAAAACCCAGCTTTACAAGTGTAGTACAGATAAATGTACCGGTCTTTGTTTGTTCACGAAGGCCTGCCTCAAGCTGTTCGGAAGTAATCAAGCCTTCGTCAATTAAAATCTGGCCAATCTGAAGATTATCTCTATCTGGCATAGATTTTATTATAATCTGCGCTTAAGAAAAGTAAAGAAAATTCCAGTCAATACTTCACCTTAACAAGGCACAAACCGTGGCTGGGGGCAATGGGGCCGGCGTAAATGCGGTTTTTAGATAAAAGGATTCTTTTCATACTCTCTGGGGGGAGCTTTCCTCTTGCAATCTCAATTAATGTCCCGACGATATTACGCACCATGTTATAAAGAAATCCATCTGCCTCAATTTCTATAAAAATAAAATCTTTGTCTTTCTTAATGGAGATTTTTCTAACTGTGCGTACGGTAGTTCTTTCTTTTTTTTCAGTCGCTTGAAAACTTTTAAAATCATGCCTGCCCAAAAGCACCTTTGCTTCTTTGCGCATTAATACTACATCAAGAAAATGAGGAAAAAAATAAGTTGTATTCCTAAGTAAAGCCGAAGAATATTTACGGTTTAGAATTGTATAACGATAAACTTTGCTTTTGGCAGAAAACCGGCTGTGAAAAAATAAAGGAGCATCTTCAATTTTTGTTATAACAATGTCATGAGGCAGTAATGAATTAAGTGCTAATTGCAGTTTTTCGTGAGCAATATTTGAATCGGTGTAGAAATTTACAACTTGAGCCAAAGCATGCACCCCGGCATCGGTCCTGCCGGAAGAAATAACTTTAATTTCCTGTTGCAAGATTTCCTTAAGAGTCTTTTCTAAAACTTGTTGGATTGTTTTCTTGGTCCTACGACGTGCTTCAGGGGAACGTTGGTGATTTTGTATCTGCCAACCTGAGTAATTTGAGCCATCATACTCAATTTCTAATTTTAGATTACGTTTAGGCCTCGCAGAAGAATCACTGGAAGCCAAAACATAAGCAGGCTTCATTTAATAAGCTCTTCGGCAATTTCTACGGCATTAGTTGCCGCACCCTTTCGCAGATTATCCGCAACCACCCATAACCACAAACCGTTTTTAACAAAAGGGTCTTTACGGATACGTCCGACAAAAGTCTCATCTTTACCTTCTACGTCTTTGGGCATTGGATAAAGGCTGTTCTTTAAGTCATCGATTACAATTATTCCGGGTGATTTGGCCAATAGCTGACGAACTTTATCCGGCTCAATTGGTTTTTTGGTTTCAATATAAACCGATTCTGAATGACCGGTCCTTACCGGAACACGAACCGTAGTCGCTGAAACTTTAATTTTATCATCATGCATAATCTTATGAGTTTCTTTTACCAGCTTCCACTCTTCATTTGTATAATCACATTCAGCAGGGCTGCCAATATGCGGAAAAACATTGTAGGCTAATTGCTGAGGCATTCCCTTAACTTGAGATTGAACATGCACATTTTCAAAACCGCCGTTAGAAATCAAAGTAGTTTCTTCCTTCAATTGCTCTACTGCGCTTTTTCCTGCGCCTGAGGAAGCTTGCAAAGTAGTAACAACAATTCTCTTTATGCCTACTTTCTTATGAATTGGCGATAATGCCACCACCATCTGAATAGTTGAACAATTTGGATTAGCAATAATACCTTTATGCTTCAAAACATCTTTGCCGTTTACTTCAGGCACCACCAAAGGCACCTTTGGGTCCATACGAAAATCTGCGCCATTATCTATTACCACAGCTCCTCTTTTTACTGCATCAGCAGCATAGGTAACTGCAGCGCCCTTTTCTCCCTCTGTGCCGGCAAATAAAGCAATATCAATACCGTTAAAACCATCTGCTGAAACAGGTTCAACAGAATATTTCTGCCCGTCAACTTCTATATCACGCGCAGAACGCGCAAAAACTTTTAATTGATTAACAGGAAAATTTCGCTGGCGCAATACGCGCAGCATCTCAATTCCCACCACACCTACTCCAACAACAGCAACATTATACTTCTTCATTTATAATTTCTCCCTATAAATTCTCAACAACCAAATCTCCAACTTGCGTAGTAGAATAACCCATCTTTCCTGCAGCAAGCGATTTAAGCTTACTTGAAACAAGCTTAATCACCGCATCCTCAACAGCTTTCGCAGCTTTTTCTTCACCTAAATTATCAAGCATCATTCCAACTGCGCAAATCGCAGCCAGAGGATTAATTACATTTTGCCCAGTATATTTTGGCGCACTTCCACCAATAGGTTCAAACATAGAAACGCCGCTTGGATTAATATTGCCTCCAGCAGCAATACCCATACCGCCCTGAATCATAGCGCCTAAGTCGGTAATAATGTCTCCAAACATATTATCTGTAACAATTACATCAAACCATTCTGGATTCTTGACAAACCACATCGTAGTGGCATCAACATGCGCATAATCTGTGGTAACATCAGGATATTCTTCGGCCAATTCCTTAAAGGTCCTCTCCCAAAGATCCCAGGCATAAGTTAAAACATTGGTCTTTCCGCAAAGAGTAAGCTTTTTTCTTTTATTGCGCTTACGAGTAAATTCAAAAGCATAACGCAGGCAACGCTCCACGCCTTTACGAGTATTATACGAAATCTGAATTGCTACTTCTTCTTTAGTTCCTTTATTTTGGAACTCACCCATCCCCTTGTAAAGCCCTTCAGAGTTTTCTCTTACCACTACAAAATCTATATCTTCTGGTTTCTTGTCTTTTAATGGACAATAATTTGAATTATAAAGTTTTACCGGGCGTAAATTGATATACTGATCCAATGCAAAACGCAGTTTTAACAAAACATTGGTTTCTAAGATTCCTGGTTTTACATCCGGATGCCCCACTGCCCCTAAAAATATAGCATTATATTTCTTTAAAGCCTCAACATCAGCATCCTCGACGAGTTTTCCAGTCTTTAAATAACGCTCCCCGCTAAAATCAAAAGTTTTTGTTTCGTATTTGAAATTAAATTTCTTTCCAGCTGCTTCTAATACCTTTAGCCCCTCGTTAACTACTTCTGGGCCAGTGCCATCTCCTGGGATAACTGCTATTTTATGCATTGTTTTCTCCGTTTCACATAATTCATCAAGCCGCCATCTTCAACTATCATGCGCAAGAATTCCGGAAAAGCTTGAGTTTTATATTCTTTATTTTGAGTTAAATTCTTAATTGTGCCTTTGGCCAAATCAATCTCTAGCTCATCCTGCTCATTAATCTTGTCCACCTCATCAGATTCTAAGAACGGCAAACCAATATTAATGGCATTGCGGAAGAAAATTGCTGCAAAGCTTTTAGCAATTACAGCATGCACTCCGCATCCTTTTACCGCCAAAGGCGCATGTTCACGGCTTGAGCCGCAGCCAAAATTCTTACCGGCAACAATAATATCCCCTTCTTTAACTTTAGCCGCAAAATCAGGGCTAATACTTTCCATGCAATGCTTACCTAATTCTTTAGCATCTGTAGAAACAAGATACTTTGCTGCGATAATATCATCAGTGTTAATATCGTCGCCAAACTTATGTACTTTTCCTTTGATAATCATATTTTATCCGGATGCGTAATCTTTCCGGTAATTGCACTTGCTGCAGCAACCGCCGGATTAGACAAATAAACAAAAGACTTAGGACTACCCATGCGCCCAATAAAATTACGGTTAGTAGTTGCTAAGGCAACTTCTCCTTCAGTTAAAATACCCACATGCCCGCCAAGGCACGGCCCGCATGTCGGAGTAGAAAAAACTCCGCCTGCTTTTACAAAAATCTCTGCCAAGCCTTCCTCTACTGCCTGCAAATATATTTTCTGAGTAGCTGGAATAACAATTAATTTTAATCCCAGAGCAATTTTCTTGCCTTTAAGAAGTTTTGCAGCTATTCTTAAATCTGAAAGCCTGCCATTCGTACAGGAACCAATCACCACCTGATCAACTTTTATATTTCTTAATTCACTAACCGGTTTAACATTGCTGGGTAAATGCGGACAAGCGATTTGCGGCTCTAAATCAGTAACATCCCATTCATATATATTTTCATAACCTGCATTTTCATCCGAGTTTAAATATTTCCAATCTTTTCTTGCTGAAGGCTTAC
>JACROS010000005.1 GCA_016214325.1 Candidatus Omnitrophota bacterium
TAGGCCCTTTTTCAGAATCACTAAGAATATAATTTTCTTGAGAGTTTTTCTGAGCGGCACTGCCTGCTTTTTTCTCCAGGACAAAAAGTAAACAAGAACCATTTCCTGAATCATTCATATAATCATCTCTTAATATCCGGCTAAAAACAGAAGCAACTATTTTACGATGAAAATTTATCCCCACTAAACTTAAAACTCCCGAGATAAATCTAACAATTGAGCCAAGATTCAGCTTGCTTATGCCGATATACTGCAGGTCCGTCCAAAGAAAAAATGTTCTTTCTACTTCGGGAGCCAGATAATACCTGCTTTGTAGCAGTCTAAAATTTGTCTTCTCAAATATTTTCTCCCAAAAAGAAATATTTTTAAGGCTGTTCAATGCTAAACGTTTAGTCAAATAGCTCTTCCAAATTAAGCTTAATTTGTTTAATTTTAATTTCTTCAAGAAAACAAAAACAGGGTCCTGATCGCTAAAGTTTGCGCAATTAATTGTAAGGACAACCTTGGCATTATCCTTTAAAACCCTTGAAGATTCAGATAAAACCTTATCCAGCCCTCCCTCGGGCACATGCTCTAAGAACGAATTAATCAATAAGCCCGCGAAAGAATTATTCTTAAAAGATAAATTTTTAATCTTGTAATCTAACCCAACAACTCCTTTTTTTTCTAAAAGCACTAAAGCAAATGTTCCGTCACCACAGCCCATATCTAAAATCGGAGCTATTAACTCAACATGTGAAATAATCTTTGCCTCAATAGCCCTTAACAAAGCCTTTGCAGGGTCCCAGTGATAGCTATATAAAAAATCCTTTAAATAATCTCTCATAGCAATTCAGTGATTTGGCTAGGTGCTGGTTTAATTTTAAACAATGATTTTAATAATTCCAATTCTCTCGATTTAAATAAAGCTGACAGAAAGTAATAGATTGCTCCTGCTGCTAAGAAAATAAACAGCAAGCTGAAAATTCTTCTACTAAAACCGTCAAATAAACCTAAAGATTCAAAAAGATATCTTAAGATAAAAACAAAAAGCCCGGAAATTACTGTAATACTAATAATTTTTAACAAATGATAAAAAAACTCAGCGTTTAATTTATATTCAACAACTTTGCCCAAGAAATAATATGTCAATAACAATGCATTCAACAGTAAAGCTATCGAGAAAGATACTGACAAAGCAATAACAGGTGGCAAATATTTTAATAAAACAAACATCAGCGCACAGTTGATAGATAGCCTTAAGAAAAGAAAACATAGATACAATGCTGTTTTCTTTAAAACAATCGCTGTTCTTAAGCTGACTGCCTCAATGCCTAAACCGGTTAAACCCAAAGATAAAAAAGCAATCGCCTGGGCAGTTTGATCAGCTGTTAACCAGTTAAACTTTCCATGAAGAAATAAAACCCTTGAAATCAATTCGGAAAGCAAGAAAACAAAAACAGAAATTGGAAGCAATACAAATATCATTATGTGAAAAAACCTGATAATCGTATCCCTAAATTTCATATTATCCGAAATAGAATGCTCCACCATTATAGGATAGAAAAGATAAAATGTTAATCCCTCAATAACCAAAAGCGGAGCCTGAATCACAATATAACCATAATTAAGTATTGAAATAGCACCTGAATAATGTGAAGCAAAAATACGCGTAATGACCATAATACTCTCCATCACCAGCAACACCACAACAATCATAATAAAAGATTTCAGGATTCCCGATATTTGGCTCTTCACCAAAGAATCGCTGTGAAAATGGCTGATTCCTCTAAAATGATTAAATGAAACAAACTGGCCTGCCATTTTAAAAAAAGCCCCGGCTAATACTCCCGCCGCAAGCGCATAAATTCCCCAAAAATATGCAAGAAATAGCACAGAAAAAAGAACCACGAAATTATTCAAAGGCTGAGAGCAAGAAGCTATGATCCTACTATTATGGCTTGTGTTAACCGACTGTAAAATCGCAGATACCCCTCCAAACAAAATCGCAAAAGACATAATCCGCAACAAAACAACAGCCAAGGATAATGACTGATAATCAAACCCAGGAACTAAAAATCTCAAAATAAATTCTGCCCCCAGGATTAAAACAAAACTAACTCCTAGAAGCCAGAAAAAAACAACTTTTGAAAACGATACGAACAAAGCAAGCCCATCCTCTTTGTTCTTGTTTTTTATTGCAAAATAAACCGGAATATATGCTGAATATAGCGCCCAACTTATAATACTCTCAATTCTAAGAGGGATAGCCCTGGCTGCAATAAAAGCATCAGTTATTCTTGAGGCCCCGAATTTAATAGCAATAAGCAAATCAACAAAATAACCCAAGAACTTACCTAAAATAATAACTATGCCGATTAAAACAACCGGTTTCTTAATAAACTCAAGCAGCAGCTTCACTTTTTCTCTCTTTCTCCCACAGCCAAAAGACTAAAGCTGTAACCGACCAAAAAATAAACATAATGCGCGAAATCATAAAAACAACCAAAGCATTAGAAACAATAAGTAGGCCCAAAAACCCCCCAAGATAACCTGCAGCAATACCCTTAGTAAAATTACTTACTGCCTTTTTTTGCAGAAACCAAGCAACTTTCAAAACAGAAAGTATTATTGCAACAAAAGCAACAAACCCAAAAATTCCTGTTTCAGCAAAAATCATCAGGTACTGATTTTCATAAAAAACCCTCTCTCTTGCCCCCAAACCTATACCAAACAACGGATACTGCTTTATGCCTTCCCAGGCATACTTAATTTGCCCAAAACGATAGGCAACTGAAGAACTATTAGGGTCAGAATTTAAAAAAGCTTGTTTAATTGAAAATAAGCGCTCAAGTATTGCCTGAGGAAAGAAAAGTATAACAAAGGCAATAATAAATATTGTTAAAATCAAAATCTTTCTGCTCCTCAATGCAGAAATGAGCAAGAACGAAATAAAAAGCGCTATGTAGCTTGCACGAGAATAAGTCCAGAATAACGCTAAACTTAAAATAATAATTCCAATTAAACAAAGAATTATTTTTACCGGGAACTTCCCCAAGTAAAGCAAGATTCCAAATAATATTGATGAAAAAAACATCAATACTGCGGCAAAATGACTAGCATCGTGATAAAAAAATCCCCGCTCATAAATCCGGTAATAAAAAGGATAGCTAAAAGGATAGTGAGTATAAGGAAAAAAATGCTCAATTATTCCATAACCAGCCAGAAGAAAAACAGAAATAAATATTATTTCTAAAAAAAACTTAACCTTTAATTCTTCCCGGAGAATAGCTATGGTTAGGTAAAATACAAGAAAATACTGAATAATTTTTGACAGATAAAAAACCCCGATAAACGGACCCGGCATTACATGCTCCAATATGCCAAAGAAAACAGATAATAAGCCAATAAAAATAAAAACAATTATTGGTAAATCTATTGGAAAACCACTTATAGCCTTTAATCTAAAGGCTGCTAAAATAAACAGTAAAATAAATGCTATGTCTTCCGGCTTAACAAATACTAGCTCGCTATCAAGCCGAAATAAATTAATTTTAAAAGAAAATAAAGAAAATAAAATTAATAACGACCAAATAAATTTTACCAGAAACGAATACAGCTTTGATTGCAGCAGATGCGGAAAAATACTCAAGAATCCTGAAGAAGCAAAGACTCCGGAAAATTCTTTTTTAGACATTATTGCTTTTCTCTCTTCACGCTAAACACCACTCCCCTTAAAACATAATCTTTATTCTCAAGAATAAAATCCTGTCCGGGGCGCAAAATATTACTGCCGTATTTAATAAACCCGTAACTGTCAATTGAAGCTCTTAATTTTAGAACAACAATCTTCCCGCAGATTTCTCCATTTTGAAAATAATCCTTTATATCAATTACTTGAGCCATAAAATTATTCTCTAAATCTCTTTGGCCGTCGCCTATTTTCACATAATCTTTAAGCCATTGTTTTTCTTTGTTTAACAATACCTCAACATAAACTTCTTCCTGCTGAGGCATTCTTCTTATTTTCTTTAAAATGCTTTGCGGCATAAAGGCGCGAGCAAAGAAAGCCAAAATTACCAGAAAAATAAAACTTAACACCAATAAATCAACAAGATTAAATTTTCTAAAAATCTTCCCTATATCCATACCCTGCCTTTCTTAGGCTCTTAAGCAAAATAAATTAGTAAAATTTTGTTTTTCTTCAGTATAAGTATCAAGCAAGGCTTTTGCGCTTGTTCTTACCGGCTGAATATCAGCCAGGCTTATTTCATAAAAATCAAAACCATAACCTGAAAGAAGCTTTAGGAATAAATCCGCATTGCTCCCGCAATATTTAAGCCCAAATGGCCAAAACTCAACCAAAAGCTTGATATCTTTATTCTTGCGCAAAATACCATCCATTCCTTTTATAATTGCTGCTTCTGCACCCTGTGCATCAATTTTTACAAAATCAATCTTGCCTGAATAATCTTTAAAATAATCATCCAAACTTGTTGCACCCACATCTATAGAATTAGGCATACTACTATCTACTAAACGATTATCCGCCTGATTATTTTTGTTTAAACACAATCTCATTCTTTTAGATCTATCCGATACTGCTAAAGGCTCCAAAGTAACGCTGCTATAATTATTGTATTCAATATTCTTCTTAAGCAACTGAAAATTATTCGGCTCAGGTTCAAAAGCAAATACACGGCCTTGATTACCGGCTAATTTAGCAAAAAGCAATGTATAATAACCAATATTGGCCCCAATATCTAAGGCCGTGTCGCCTTTTTCAATCTTCTCCTTAACTAATCTCTTAATTTCTGGTTCATAATTTTTGTTAATTGAAAGTCTGAGCGCATCAAATTTATCCAAAATAATCCTGTCTCCATCAACTATAACCTCTGCAGGCTTGAGTTTAAATAATACATAATTATTTAAAGCCCTAACAAAAGGAAGCCTTGAAAAACCGCGCCCTCCTGCAAATTTATAGAACTTTTTGTAAATTTCAGAAATCCCTGCTTTAAGCATCTCTAATTATTTATTTTCTGACAAAAACAAGCAACGCCGATGAAATATAAACCCTGCCGAAACTAATAAAGTAAACTAAATTTGCCATTAAATTCAGGAAAATCTTTAATAACTCTGCTCCCTTCTCACTAAAATTAAACGATGCGTAAGGATTACCTTTCGTGAGAAAAGCATTTTTAACTTGAATATTACAGAAATTTGCCCTGCGCAGTAATTCTTTTATTGTTCTTGCGCTAAAGCCATAATTTACTATGATTGACGGGTCTTGAGCTTTCTTAAGAAATCTTTTCAACAAATAAAAGGTTTTGTGCAGACAGGAATGAAACAAAATATTGGGAACACGTATAATAAGAAACCCTCCGGGCCTTAGTATCCGATTAGTCTCCTTAAGCATAGATAGCGGATCACGCAAATGATCTAACACATTCCAAAGCGTAACTACATCAAAACTGCTCTTATCAAAATGCGCTTCCTCTATGCTTGAATTTAAAATCTCTAACCCAAGTTTACTCTTTGCATACTCACACGCACCTTTTGACAATTCTATACCAGTAACCTCCCAGCCAGAAGACTTTGCTAAGTTTAAAAAGGTTCCAACACCACAGCCAACATCAAGAATCTTTCCCTTTAGCCCATTGCGCCTTAATTCAATATCTGACAATGCTTTCTTAAAAACACTAACCCTGGCATCAGAAATCCTTTTTTCTAAATCTTGAGAGTGATGACTCTTACTAAAAAACTCTTTATTCAAATCCTCCCTTGGGCGAGGGTTGGCATAAACTAAGCCGCAATCAAGACACTTAACAATATTAGTTCTTCCATAGTTATAGAGATGTTTAGTATTATTGTTGCCGCACAAATTACAACTTACAAACTCCTGGCCTCCTGGCAGAATATTCATCATATTTCCTGTTTCCTTAACCATAACTTAAATACCAGTAAAGCAAAAATCTGCGCTCCGAAGTCCTGCCTATTTTCAAAATGCTCCTTAAGCATCCATTCCACAAAAGGCATTGAAAAAAAACTCCTGCTATTAGAATCATTTGCCAACAATATTTCTTTGGCGTTATTTTTTAATTGTGACCTAAACCAGCTATTTAATGGTATAGTAAACCCTAATTTTCTTTGTTTTAAAATCTGTTGAGGTAAAACTCCTTTCAGAGTTTTTTTAAGGACATACTTACTTATCCTCCCTTTTAACTTAAACTCTAAGGGAATTGAAGACACAAACTCAACTACTTTATGATCTAAAAACGGAACCCTGACTTCAAGAGAATTCTTCATACTCATCATATCTACCTTGCAAAGACAATCATCAGGAAGATATGTCTTTGTATCCACGAACAAAAGCTTTTCAATATCATTATCTATAAAATTTTTTGAAAAAAGGCCTAATATTCTTGAAGCGCTCTGATAACTACCTAGAGATCCCAAAATATTTTCAGTAAATAGACTAGATTTCATCTTTTGGGAAAAACATGTCCTTCGGCGCAAGAATGAATCTTCCAAAGACAGTTCTGAATCATAAACGAATCTTGCTATTTTATCCAGTAAAGTATTTCTTCTATCAGGCTGATAATCCTGGCTCAACAAAATGCGTTTTATAATTTCTCTTGCAATGCACCAAAGTCTTTTCCAATCGCCGCTAATATAGGGCTGGAATAGTATTTGATTGCCTCATTGAGAAAACGAATAAGGTATTTGACCTGTTTATCGGGCTTCCACGATTTAATTATGCCGTAGAGTTTCTCTTTATTATCGCAAACGGCTCATCAAAATGCGCCACTAAAGCAGGCAATAATTTTATAATATCTGGATCAAGATTTATTTCATGATGCTCTGTTCCAAACTCTTTAGCTACAAGCCTTGCGTATTCAAGCTCATCAAAACCTTTAGCATTAAAGCCAACAGAAAATGTTTTTATCGCTTGTCCACTAACCTCGCTCATCAAAGCAACAATGGCGCTTGAATCCATGCCTCCGCTTAAAAAAGCTCCCAGAGGGACTTCGCTCATCAAATGCATTCTTATTGTTTCTGTTAACAAAGACCGTAAATTTTCAACATAATAAGCCTCATCTTGTCGTTTATTCTTTCTGTAATCCAGCTCCCAATACTGTTTTATATTGATTTTATCTTTCTCAAATATCAATAAACAAGCAGGTGGTAATTTATAAATATCCTCAAAAATTGTATCCGGCCCGGGAACATACAGATATGTCAAGTAATCACTAACCGCTGTAAGAGAAACATGATTTTGCATGCCAGGATACTGCTTTATCGCTTTAATCTCGGAACCAAATAGAAATAATCCATTCTTAAAATAATAAAACAAAGGTTTTATGCCCAACCTATCCCTAGCCAGAACAAGTTTCTTTTTATTTAAATCATAAATTGCTACAGCAAACATCCCCCTTAGCTCATCAACAAAATCCTCGCCCTTATCCTCATATAAATGCACTATAACCTCTACATCAGAATTTGTTTTAAAAATATGTCCTTGTTTAACAAGACGGTCTTTAAGTTCAATATAGTTATAAATTTCTCCGTTACAGATAACGACAATGGAATTTTCTTCATTATGAATTGGCTGGTGCCCGCCCAAAACATCAATGATGCTTAAACGGCGAATTCCCATACCAACATTATTAAACAGGAAATAACCGTCTTCATCCGGCCCCCGATGCACAATGGCGCCAGTTATCTTTTTAAGAAACTCTCTGTCTACAGGCTTATTTTCCTGCTTGATAACCCCGCATATACCGCACATAGAATATTAAGTACCCCCAATAACCTTAAGAAACTGCCTTCTTATAAAAAACCTCATAATCACTGACCATCCGGATAAGATTAAATTTAGCTGCAGCAATTTTCCTGCCGTAAACACCCATTTCTCTGCTCAAGGCAACATCTTCAATCAATTTGATTATTGCTGCTTTCAATGCCTGGCTATCCTTAGGATTAAACAATATCCCGCTTTTACCATCTTCAACTGCCTCAGGAATTCCTCCTACATTGGTCGCAACAACAGCTAATCCCGAAGACATAGCTTCTAAAATCACGTTTGGCAAACCCTCTGTTAACGAAGATAAAATAAATATATCAAAAACCGATAATAGTTCTTCAACATCGGTTCTCTTTCCGCAAAACCTAACATTTACATCAATACCAATCGCATTTGCATATTCACAGGCTTGGCTATATAAACCGCCGCTTCCTGCAACAATAAACTTTAAATCCGGGTATTTATCCTTAACCTTTGCTATTGCGTCAAAAGCAGTCTTATAATCTTTTACTAAGGCAAATTTTGTAATCATTCCAACAATGGCCCTGCTGTCTCCTAAATCCAAATCTGCCATAATCTTCGGATTCTTATGGCGAGGATAAAATTTAACCGTATCAACACCGTTATAAATTGTAACTATCTTATTCTTTATAAATCTTTCAGTGGAAAGCGCATAATCCCTGGCTGCATTAGAACAAGCAACAACATGATCAGTAAAACAATTACTAAGATTAAGCAGCCAGCGGTGATAAAACTTCATCCATGAAGACAGCTCTCTTCGAGATGAAATAACACAACGAATTCCGGAAATCCTAGCTGGAAAAGTGGCAAGCAAATCAAAACCAAATAAATATGAATGCACAATATCAAACTTATGCTTTCTCATCAATATAAACAAATCTTTAATTATCCTAAAGTCATACACACTTTTTCTGTTTAAGGCAATAATATTTCTTCCCTCCAGCGATAATTTCTCGCCAAGCGAGCCAAAACCCTTGATACAACAAATCATCGGTTCAAAATCACGCTTATTTAGATTTTCAAACAAATTCAGCAAATGTTTTTCAGCACCTGCCTCATCTAAAATAGGAATTACAAAAAGTATACGAATTTTCATTGTTTGACAGCGTGAATAAGAACAGTTTTGCAGATATTTGTTCCTGAAGCCTTTAAAAGCTTTTGAGAGAAACAATTATAAATTTTTTCACTAATTCTTTGTCCGGAATAAAACTCGGAGTCGATGTTTAATATCTTAAATCCTAATTTATTAAAAAGAATACGTAATGCCTTAGAGTTAAACGCATAGAAATGCCATTCATCAGCATCCTTGCGAAAGAAAGGCTTATTTAAAAGCCTTCTTAGGAACATCTCAATTAAAAAAGTATTTGGGACGGCCACAAAAAGATGCCCTCCGCTCTTTAGCGCTCTGTTTACTTGCCTAAGAGTGCCAAGCGGGCTATAAACATGCTCCAGTACTTGCCACATAGTTACCACATCAAAATAATCTAAAGGTAACCCTGCCTTTTCTACATACCCATGAAACATCTTAATATTTCTATGCTCAGATAAATAATCACAAACATACTTTGATATATCTGTACCAAAAACCTGCCAACCATCATTCTTGGCAGTATACAAAAATAATCCCTGCCCAGTACCAATATCCAGAATCTTTCCCGAATTACAAAACCTTAAAACATAATTTAATCTCTTTCTTTTAAGGTCTATTTCTTTCCTAAAGTCATTTTTGACATTCACATAAAACTTTTCAATACTCGTTCCGTAATTTTTCTCAAAGTATGCCTTGCCATGAAAATCCTGATGTTCGTCTTCAGAAGGCAATGGATCAATAAAAAACAACTGGCAAAATAAGCATTTATAAATACTATACTGCATCCATTTTTGATATAAGACTAAATTCTTACTCTCGCAAACAGGGCAATTAATCATTTTATAAATCTGTTCCTTAATTTATCCCAAACAAGCTCTCTGCCTTTTCCCGGCAAACTGCCGACCCAGCAGCCCTCAACCCTGCAAAGGCCAAACAAATCTGATCCTGCCCTTGGAATGTTCCATGAATTCATATAGCGGAATACCGTCTTAAAACCCAGCTCCTTAAGCCAAAGCACACTTAGATTTCCACCCATGTTCCAAGGAAAAGCAAAATGCAGGCACTGTTTATTAAGCCTGCTTTCTATTTCTAATTTGGATTTTTCTAGTGAATTCTTTATGGCTAATTCCTGTTCAATCTCATTTTCAAATCTGGTTTGTAGCTTATGAGCCTTTTTATAATCAACAACCGCCTTCTGAAGCTTCTCTTTCCATCCTCTACGAAGAAAAAAATCCCTGCCTCCGTTACTCTTTACAGTCTCAATACAAACTTGGCGTAAACCCGTATCGTCAAAAAATCTCCTAGCTAACAACCTTGGCTGATAGGGATAAACTGGCGACCCAAAAATGTTATCTTCGCTGGATTTATCTATTGCAGTAAAGAGCCAGGGATTAAGGGAAGATCCGTCTTTAGCCGGCCTTTCAAAATCAACAATTTTATCTGAAGTAAAACAAATCTTATGCTCCCAACTATGCGACTCAATATCAACTAAACCAGAGGCCTCCATCTTACGCGCCTCTTGCCAACCGATAAATGGATGCTGCTTATCAAAACCCTTCAATTCTTGAAGAGTAATCTTTCCTGACCAAACATCTTCCAGGTTTGGGAGCAATCCGATTTCATCGCTAATATTGGAGGGATTGACATAAAAAACAGCCTTTGCATCATATTTCTTCAATAAAGGAAAAATTATACTCCAATTATTTCTTAAGCCGTCATCAAAAGTTATAATAACTTTCTTATTATTATCGTTTTTTCTTCCAGAAAGATAACCGTAATATTCCTCTATTCCAAGGGTTAAATAATTATTTTTCTTTAAGTACAAGAGTTTTCTCTCAAAATCATCTTCTGCCTCTTTATGCAAAATAAAAGAAGGGATAACAAAACTATCAAGCTCATTATTAAAAATGGCAAAAGAAGGAATGGATGCCAGGAAACCCTGTTTCTTTATCATTTGCCCCCCGCTTTTGCAACTAACCTACTCCAGCGATTGCCCCAAAAAGATAGAGAAAAATCATTCTCTATTGTTTTACGGCCATTAAGCCCGAGATCTTTCCTTAAATTATTGTCCCAAATCAATAACTCAATTTTGTCTTTTAATTCCTCAGTGGAATTAAACAGAAATCCATTTACCCCGTCTTGAATAATATCATTTACCACTCCTACAGGGCTTGAGACCGCAGGTATCCCGTTTGCCATATATAATAGAGCTTTAAACGCGCACTTTCTTCTATCCCAAAGAATATCATCAAGAAACATAACCCCTGCATCAGCCATGGCAAAAGCTTTCTTTTCATTCTCATAAGACCAGGGAATAAAAAGAATTTCATCAGCTTCAAACCTGGGATCAGAAAAGCCCGCTCCATTACTTAAAACAAGCAATCTAACCTTATATTTTTTTGTTAATTCTGAAATCGGCCCTAAATAAGAGCGCAGTTGAAAAAGCCCGCCCTCTGTTCCCGACCAAAGGATATTAAATACACCGTTCCTAAAATACCTTTCATCAAACGGCAAATAATCCAAGGTATTAACCGGAGTGGGAATTATAAATACGTTTGAATTAACGCCTTCTACATCTTCCTTTAACTTTTGATTTCCGACAAAAATACAAGAACTCCGCTTGATAATTTTTAGAATCTGGCCCCTATCCTCTAACAGACGCAGGGGAAAACTGTTAAAATTCTGCACCGGAAAAAGATTAACTGCGTCGTCAAGATCAAAAATAATATTTCTATTAAACAAAAAAAGAAGCTTATCCATACCGCGAATCTGCAATGGCAAAATCCCTTTCTGGACCAACACAACATCATATCGAAAGGAGAAAATTATCTGTCTTAGCCTGTTCAAAAACTCCAGTATATGAATTAAAGCCATAACAAATTTATTCTTGGCATTTGCAAATCTCTTATAAACAAAACCCGGCAAAGGAGGAGCAAACTTATACATAACTCCTTCATTATCTAAATAAGGCAGGAATTGAAATACCCTAAAGCGGGTACTCGGCTTATCTTTAGAATATAGACTTAAAACCAATAATTTCTTATTTTGCATTTACTTAATTTATTTCTTGAAAAGATTTCTAATTAAATTATTTCTTTTACAATAAAGCCTGCCGAGAGAGTTCCAAAGAGAATACAAGAAGCTATTAATAAATAGGTCATACTCTCCTAAAAAACTAACAAAATCCCCGCCTAAAGATTTCTTATGCTGATAAATTCCCTGTAAGGCTTCTTTATCAGGCGGAACTCCACCAAGGTTAAACTCAGTATAATCATTCTCTTTAAGCCATTCCAGAATATGCCAATACAAGAGTTGCGAAGATTTTACACTCGGCTTCTGCCTGATGACTCCCGACCAAACCTGCTCAGCCTTATTTCCAAACAACAATACTAAAGTTGCAGCCACAGGTTTGTCTTTATAAAAAGCGACAAAAATCCTCATCCTCTTTTTAGAATGAAGAGTTTTCCACAATTCTTCAAAGAATGCGTATTCTTTACAGGGCAGAGAGCGCTGCCTACAAGCAAAAGAATATACCTCATAGAAATACTCAAAAAACTCCCTGTCTTCATCGCTTTTAACCAAGACACCAGCCCGCTTTGCTTTCTTAAAATTGTCCCGAAGATTACTACTTAATTCCTTCCAGACTTCCTCGATATTTTTATTAAGGCCCCTCACAAATGTACATACATGCAATTCCCGCCTTTCAGACTTTCTAAAACCTGCATCGTTATACCAATTCAAGATTTCTGAAGGTTCCTTAATAGCAGGATTAATGCGACAGGTAACTGCCCTCTCTTTTGCAACCATGCCTCTAATCTGTTGACTAAGAAAAATAAAACTGGCCCTGTCCAGAAAGATAGGGCCACGAGGAATATAAAACAAAGAAAAGGGCCCTTTTTTTCTTTTTAAGATTTGCGCTACAGCTTTTATCCTGCCTGCCTCTTTAACCATATACCTAAAAGGCAGCCATCCATCTATCCTGCAAATCTCACCCCAATCAAAAGTCTGATATATATGGCCAAACTCTGAGGATAAAACAAACTCATCCCAACCAGCAATTTCCTCAGCACTATCTTTTATTTCAATCAGTTCCATTTCTTCTATTTAATCCTTTCCATCCAGGTACCAGACATTAAGATAACCATCATTATCTACAACAGCTGTATCAGGCATCTTCCAAAAAGGATTCCATTTCATCCGCTCCTCCAGCTTATACCCAGAATGCAGCAATATCCGCCTTGCCCTCTCATCCCTTTTTAGAATTGTACCTTCATAAAGCACGATCTTGCCGATATCCGTCATTAAAGCAAACATAGGTTTTGCCCTTCCGGAAAATACCCCGCAGTTGGTAATTTGTCTGGACAACCAGAGCCCTTTGTCTACACTAGTGCGAAAATGGCGCAATCCTTGCATCGGCACTGCATGAAAAAGATAATGTGCCTGAATACCCAAAGAACGCATTGCCTCATAACATTCTGGGAATATATAGTTGGAACAACCTCTCTGATACGCGAAAAACAATCCCTGACCTCGGAAAAGAATTCTACCGCATGATTTGTCTGAGTGGCAATCTCGAACCTTATGCCGGGCTTGTTCCTGAAAACATCCAAAACAGCATCGCTTACACGAGACGGATCCTGCTGAGGTAAACGTGTAGCAACCCTGATGATCTTAATATTCGAAGCGTATTGCATCAATGACTCTACAAGATAAGCAAGGCTTTTTGGTACCAGAAAGGGGTCCCCGCCTGTAATTAAAACTTCGTTTACTTCGTCTTTCAACTGTTTACTTCCACAATACCGTGCAACCATTTCAATATCCTGCTCGGTAAGAGTATACAAATCATATTTTTGGCGCAAACAATACCTGCAATGTGCTACACAGCTCATAGTAAGCTCAATAACCACTGTCCTGCGATACAATCTTTCAACCCCCTTTACTCCACCTGTTTCACAAATAGAAATATCAGCATCATAATGCCTACGGTTTATTTCAGGCGTCTGAATATTCTCTTCTGGAAGCATTTTATACTGGCGCAGTATGCCTAAATAATTCTCATGCAAAGATCCATATTCAGCTAATAAAAATTTAAATTTTTGCTGTAAGAATGGAGACAGTTTTTCATGAAAAACACGTTTTTGACCAACATTAGCATTACTCTTTATTTGTTTTTTACTACCCATTGTTTTCTCCCGCATGCCTGGGCCTCAAGAACTTTGCTGGATTACCAACATAAACTCCTCCAGGAGCCAAATCTTTTACCACAACCCCTCCAATGCCCACAAATACATTATCTCCGATTTCAATCTTATCCCTGATGCTGACATTAGGAGCCAACCAACAATCTTTTCCTAAACGAACATCGGCACTTACAACTGTGCCAGAAGCAATCATGGAACGTTCACCTATATAACAATTCTGGCCTATCTGCACAAGGTCATCAATTTTAACAAAGGCCTCTATAACAGTATCATCAATTTCAGCCCTCTCAATTGAAGTATTAGACCCCACCCAAACGTTATCTGCAATTATTATTCTACCCAAGTAAGGAACGTGAATTGGCCGGAGTTCCTCATCAAATTCAAAACTATAACCTTCACTGCCGATAGTAGAATTATCTTTAATTACGCAATTCTTTCCAATTAAAACTTGTCCTGTTATAACAACATTATTTAAAATAATAGTATTGTCCCCAATAACCACATCAGGCCCAACCACAGAATTATTGCCAATATAAACATTCACCCCTATCCTTGCACCAGGAGCAATCCTGGCAGTTGGCTCAGTAAGCCTGACATTCTTTTCTACAAAAAACTCATTTAGTATACGCACAAAAGCAAGTCTCGGCTTTAAAGAAACAATGTAAGAAAATTCTACCTTATTTTCTATCTGCCCGGGAGAAACAACTGCCAGGATTTTTCTTTTATTAGAGAGCGCTGTCTCTTTTTCAAGAGGGCCCAACAAAACAACAGTCCCTTCTTTTAAATCCTTAACAGAACCCGGTTCTTTTACTATAAAATCATCTCCATTTAGATCTAAATTCAAAACTTCTGCAATTTCAGAAGCAAACACATCAGCCTGCCTTTTTTTATACATAACAACCCTCCATAATAATTCTTAGAGAACGCGTTCCAAGCGCCTTGTTTTTCCTTCGGTTTTAGGAAAAACGCCCGCTTTTAGAAACCTCATCTCAGGCCTGAGGCCCAGTTTATGCTTAAACAAATTCTCAAGCTCGTGAATTACTATCTGGTTAATTTTATCAGTTTTTGCCTCAAGACAAATAACAAAATGCTCAATGGGATCGTTTCGGTCAACTTGAACCCTAAAATCACCAGTTAGAATATCCAAACGCTGATTTATTATATCTGCAACTGAACTTAAAAAAACATTCACGCCCTTAACAACAATCATATCTTCCCTGCGTCCAACAACGCGAAATCGCGGGCTCATTCTTCCACAGGAACATAAACCCATTCCAATCACCTCAACAATATCACAGGTTTTATAGCGCACCAAAGGCTGCATTTCCTTGCATAAGTTAGTAAGCACAAGCTCACCCCTTGCTCCCACATCCCACGGAATTGTTTTCTGGCTGGATTCATCACAAATTTGCGCATGAATAACACCTTGGCCCATAAAATGCAGCCCTGCTCTTTCTCTGCATTCAGAGGCAAACATACTCAAAACATCCGACATGCCGTAATTTGCATTCATAGCCCTCAATCCCCATCTTTTCTCAATATTCTCCCTGAAGTCATCATTTTCTAACCCTCCTTCTCCTCCAAAAAGCCCTATTTTTAAGCCAAGCTTGGAAGGAGCAATAGAAAACTCAAGCCTAAGCAAATCTTCCAGTTTAGAAAGATACGACGGAGTGCAGTGGATGCCAGTTGGTTTTATTGTTAATATTGTCTGGATAAGATTGGATGAATTACCCACTCCATACGGTATAACTGCTGCTCCGGCTTTCTCCAGGCTTTCATGATCAGTCAATCCTCCAGCCCACATACAATAATTCAGGCAATGCACTATCATATCTCGGGGCCGGACGCCAGCAGACCAGAAACAGCGTGCCCCGCATTCTAAAGTATGCTCTAAATCGTTATTTGAAAAAGCTAAAATTAAAGGTTCAGTGCTTGTCCCTGAAGTTTTATGCACCCTTTGGATATTTGTAATCTTTCCGGATAAATTACTTCCAAAAGGAGGATATCTTTTTTCATCATCCAGAATTTCCTGTTTAGTGGTAAAAGGAAGCTTCTCAAGATCCTCCAAAGAAACAACCGATATTTTCCTAAATTTTTCATGATAGAATCTGCTATTTTCCAAGACATACTTTATCTGCTTTTTAAATAATGGCTCTGCCACCTCCTCCTCCAGACAGCGCCAATCATATGTTTCAAATTTACTCCAGATTTCTTTCATTATTCTATTGTCTCCTGAACACTAATCATATTTCTAACATTGTTTCCCTGGACGACGATACATCAATTCATCTCCGGATAAAAAGAAAACATCAGGGCATTCACGCATATCTGAACAAAAAGGAGCATCTGGTAAAGAATAATACTGTGTTCTTAAACGGTCACAAATTCTATAACCCAAAGAAAATGCTGTAGAAAAGATATTTTTATCACTGGTCATAAATAAAGCTCTCTTAGAAGATTTAAATTTAGTATATACTACAAAGGCTGCTAAAATATCTTCTTTAGAATGAGTTACGTCACATAATACATCTGCTAAAGCAATATAACCTTTTCGCGCATCGTTAAATTCAGAAATAAACAAATACGACAACCTGCCCCTTAAACGCACAGAAACAAGCTTAGCGTGATTATAAGGCTGAAGCATATAATGCTTCCATTTTCTTATAAGAAAACTTCTCTCAATATTTTGTGAAAAGAACTGCCAACCCTTAAAATCCAATAGCCTATCAACGGAAAATTCTTCATTCTTAAAAATAACGCTATTCTTAGAACTAAATTTATCTGCAACTCTCAAGCCTTGAAAATAAGATACCGGATTTAGAATAAAATTACGAGTCTTGCGTGCTAAATCTCTTAAGCCGAATATTTTATTTGCTTCTATGCCTAATAAGAATACTTCCCCAATATCCCTGAACCCCACTGATATCTGCGGCTCAAAACATATTTTTGTACCACCTACCGCAACAGAAACAGGAAACTGATCCATGAGCGCCTTTAATATCCTCCTGCCGGCGCCCTTAACCGGACTTTTTGTACTGCTATACCAGTCCACAGGAAAACAAACTTGCAGTTCCTTACCGTTAACAATATACTTCCAGACTATGCCTCCGACTATAGAGCAAATTTCACCATCTTGCTCAAGCAATAAACAAATATTTTCATCTGCTTCCTGACTAAGATACTTCCATTTAAGGTATTCTTGGCTGACAGAAGGAGAATTTATATTTGCCCCTTTGGCAACTGCCAAGAAATCAGCACATAACTTAAGGTTGCCGTTATCAAGTTTACGAATATTCATAAATCACTGCTCCTAGGCTACGCTATTTCCGGCCCAGATAAAATATTCCAAAAGGCATAAGCTGGGCTTGTTTATACTTAGTGAAGAATACATCAAATAATTTAACAGGCAAAACAAACCAGCCAAAAATATAATAATAGCAAACATGAAATAAGACATCATTATTAAATGAAAAAAATATTGCCAGATATGTCCTCAAAACATGTGCGAAAGCGGCACTTGGCCCTGAGATAATCCCTGATTTAATTTTGTTAAACCCTGCTTCTTTAAATATCTCTTCAAGGCCAAGCTGAGTAAATCTCTGAAAATCATAAGGAGCGCCGTGGACTATCTGAAAAAATGGCGTTTCAACAAAAACATATCCCTTATCCTTAAGTACCCTGTAAATTTCTTTACTGCATAATCGGGGATTCTTTAAGTGCTCAACAACTCCACCTAACCAAACAAATCCAATGGAATTATCCAGAAACGGCAGGCAATGTGCATCCGCAGACACATCTATTCCACAGCATGCTTCAAACTCAAGCTTAATTGCACCTTTAACAATTGGCCTCTGTCCACAGCCGATATCCAAAACAGGAATATTCTGCTCTAAAAGCGGCAATACATCTTTCCTTGCCTGCGCCACATCTTTCTTTAACATTACACAACTGTGTGGAAGAACCATACAGCTTAAAATCTTCTTCATCGTCTTTATCATAAAACTACTCCTAGAAAATCAACAAACATTACACTTACCCCTGTTCCTTCTTACGGCTCTGACAAAAGGAAGGACAAAATTATTCAGTGACAGATCAAACAACTTTCTAATCGAAGAAGGAGATTCTTTATAAATAGCATTATATAATGGATAAAGCAGAAACTTTTTATTAAAAATATCTTTCCCCGCCAAACTAAACCCAATAAAGATTCTTCTTAAAACATGTTTTAGAGAAGCATTTTCTTCCATAAACTTGTCGTGATAATTAAGGATAGTAAACTCATCTAAGCCAAATGGAACAAACATCGGCCTCTCTGTACTCCTGTAATCCTCCCACTTGTTTGACAAAATAATCCCTGTGTCCTTAGCAATATCATTGAATAACTTTGTGCCAACATAAGGAGTCATACATTGAAAAACATACCTAAAAGGCCTTAATTGCCTAATCAGCCCAATTGATTGATCGATCGTTTCTTTGGTTTCATGTGGATGGCCTATAATCATTAATGCCAATGTTGCTATGCCAACTTCGTGTGTCAGAGAAAAGGCATTTTTTATCTTATCAATCGTAATCTTTTTATTCGCTCGATCCAGAATCTGCTGATTTCCAGATTCTACTCCATAACAAATCTTCACACAGCCAGCTTTCTTCATTAAAAGCAATGTCTCTTTATTCACCTGATCAACCCGGGCTAAACATCTCCATTTGATATTAACTTTATCTTCAATCAGGCTCTGGCAAAATTGGTATAAAAAATCTTTTCTTAAAGTTAAGCCGTCATCAAGAAAAACAAAATACCGAATATTATATGTATTTTTAAGCAGTTTTATTTCATTGATCACATTCTCTACTGACCTAAAGCGTATTTTTCGTTTCCAATAATCAGGGGAACTGCAAAATATACATTCATATGGGCATCCGCGGGAAGCCATTACTTCAATCATGGAATTGCCAAAAATCCTCTCCCCCGAAAAATACTCCTTCATAGGCAGCAATTCCCTGGCAGGTAAAGGCAGGTCATTCAAATCTTCTATAAAACCCCTGTCCTCTGTTACAACAAGCTCATTATTCTGCAGAAAGGCCAGCCCTTTGATTTGCTGAAAATCTTTACTTTTATTCTCTATTGCCCTGATTAACTCAGAAAATGTCTTTTCTCCTTCTCCACGAATTATGAAATCAATAAAGCTTGGTTTTTGAGCCAACAATTCCTTATAGCAGTATGTGGCATGAATCCCTCCCAAAACAACATTTAAATCAGGATTATCCTGTTTTAAATTCCTGGCAAGATTACATCCATTTGTTATTTGATGCGTCATGCCAGTAATCCCTACAATATTAAACCCTCCATTCGTAACATACTCGCTAATCTTATCATCAGCCACAAATGAAGCAGGCATATCAAGAATATCAATGTCATAACCATTCTTTTTCATATAAGCAGCCAAATAAGCCAAGCCAAAAGGAGGATGCTTATCCTCACTAATATCAATACCGCTACCGGGATATGTTCTCGGGTTAATTAATAAAATCTTTATTCTCTTATTATTAATCATAACTAATTTGCCAGGTTTTTATAAACATTAAGCACTTCTCTTGCAGTATTCTGCCATGAAAATAATTCAGCCCGCTTAATTCCACTTCTTGATAACTCAGCTTTTAGCCCAGATGAATTAATTATCTGACTAATTTTATCTGCCAGCCCTTTTATATCTTCGGGATCAAACAAAACAGCTGCATCTCCAATAACTTCAGGCAAAGAGCACCTATTTGAACATAAAACAGGACACCCACAGGACATTGCCTCTAAAGGAGGCAACCCGAACCCTTCAAATATAGAAGGAAAAACGAACAAAGAAGCCAAATTATATAATACAGCCAACTCAGAATCACTAACACTGTTTAAGAAAATAACTGAACCATTAGGCAATAGCTCCTTAGCTAATCCTTCTAAAGGTTCATACATCTTTGTATCAGGATTAATCGGCCGCCTGCCGACTATTACTAACTTCAAATCTTTATAACGCTGATTAGCCAGTAGAATATTGAATGCTTTTATTAAGACTGTCAAATTCTTTCTAAAATCAAGCCCGCCAGCATATAAAACAAAAATATCCGGAAGCTCAAGATGATTTAGCAAAGATTTTGCTTCGTTCATATCCAGCGTCAATCTTCTAAACATCTCCTCTACCCCGTTATAAATTCTAAAGACTTTGTCCGAATTTACTCCAAGGACATCAATAATATCATTCTTTGAGAAATCTGAAACTGTCAATATAGCGTCTGAATTCTTTTTAATACACTTTAACTCTCTAAGATAACGGTTAAAATCATTCTTATTTCTAAAAAACTTTTCAGGGAAATGATACGGGGCTAAATCATGCACAGTAACAACTGTCTTAGAGTATTTAGAACGCCAAATATCAGAATTAGGAAAATGAAATAAATCCAAATCCTTATAAAAATATTTTCCAATACAACCTAAGCCCGGACGCCTGATAAACCGGAATCTTTTAGCCAAAGGCTCAATAGAAAAATTGGGCCCAAGCCCGAAATCCTTCACTAGCGAAGCATTATCAGAGAAAAGGACAAACTCATCCTCTTTGTCTATCTGGCTAAACGCCTTAATTAAACTGCAAGTATACCTATCAATACCTCGGCCTTGCGAATTTATTCTTGTTGCCTCAATGCCAATTCTCAATCAGCTACCTCTCTATTACTGAATGTCCTTTGATTATAAAATCTTCCTGCAAAAAAATCATAAACCCCTAACAATGAAGCATAAAAAAGCCTGAATTTCTTTGCACGAATAAAACCAACTATATTGCTTCTGACAAACTCAATAAAGAAATTAACCAAGAATATTAAGAAAGTTCTTTTAGAGAAGTTCTTCCACATAAAAAGAAGCCGGTTTCTTGTGCGGTAATAATAAAAGCCGGCAGACTCTCTGCCTAAAGAAGACGAAGCCTTATGCCAGACTTTTGCACAAGGCGCAAAAACTATCTTTAGCCCATGCTTCTTTAATCGCCAGCACCAATCAGGATCTTCATAATAAATAAAAAACCTCTCGTCTAATTTACCGACGAGCTCAATAACCTTTCTTTTTATAAAAGTAAACCCGCCAGGAATACTATCAACATCCCTGCTGCCAGAATCATACTGACCAGAATCAATTTCATTCTGCCCTGAATCATAGAAACAGCCTCTTTTAACGTCTAGCTTGGCCCCTCCGGCGATCCAGAATTTATTTGGTTCGCTAAAATAATACACTTTCATGCCCACAAGCCCTGTATCAAGTTTACTTTCAGCTACTTTAACAAGCTCTATTAAGATATCCTTGTCAACAACAGTATCATTGTCTAAAAAGAAAAGGTATTCTGCATCAGAATTTCTCAAATAATAATCTATGCCCGCATTCCTGCCGCCGGCGCAACCCAAATTATCCTTTGCCTCAATAATATTCAATGCTGGCATCTTCCTGTCCCACTCAACAGGAAATAATCCTTGTGATTCATTATTCACAAGGATTATTTCAAAATTATCATAGTTTACCTTTTTCAATGAATCCAGGCACTCTAAAGTCAACTCATCCTGCTTGTGGTTCAGAATTAATATGGCAATCTTCTTCATGTTTAAAGAAAATAAAACAGGCTAGCTTAAACTACCTCCCATTTGTAAGGAAAAGATGTCATTCCTGGACGGCCGTCAAATTGCCTGCCGCTTAAGAAACTATTTCCGATTTCAAAAGAAAGTATATGCTCTGACCAATCATAAATCACCTTCAAAGGGCCAAAGATGCCGACAGAAATAGTATATCTTCCCGGCATAAGAAAATTAGGATCAATAATCAACGCGCATTTAATGCGGCTACCCTGATTGCCTTTTATTTTCTCGGCATTATCATAATAAAAAGAAGTCAAAACAGTATCGCCAAAACTGTTATAAATAAAAACCCAAGGGATAATAGTTAAATCCTGATGAAAAGATTCAATATCAATTACCACCCTCAAAGGTTCCCATATATCAAATTGCCTGGATGATTTCCCGTCTAAGGCTTCTATGGATGCAGAAATAACTGAAGCTGAGCTTGTTTTAACGCGCTTCTTATCACTAGCAATCAAACCAGAATTATTTATATTCTCTTGGGTTAAAACATTTTTCATGTATTTACCGATTATCTCTCCAGAATTGCCTATAGCCTCTACTCTTCCCTTCTCAAGGAATATCGCCTTCTCACACAGATATCTGACCAGCCCCATATTATGGCTGACAAAAATTACTGTACGCCCAAGCTTAGCCATATCATCCATCTTTCCTAAGCATTTTTTTTGAAATGCCAAATCGCCAACAGCCAAAACTTCATCAACCAGCAAAATCTCTGTTTCTAAATAAGCTGCTACGGCAAAAGTCAGGCGGACATACATACCGCTGGAATAGCGTTTAACCGGTGTATCAATAAATTTAGAAATCTCTGTAAAAGCAATTATTTCATCGAGCTTGCGGTCAATCTCTCGCTTAGACATGCCTAACACAGCCCCATTCATATAAATATTTTCTCTTCCAGTAAGCTCAGGATGAAAACCAGTGCCCACCTCAAGAAGACTGCCTATCCTGCCACAAATCTCAACCCTGCCTTTTGTCGGCTCGGTAATACGAGAAAGAATTTTTAGAAGCGTTGATTTACCGGCGCCATTTCTTCCGATTATTCCCACGACTTCAGACCTTTTTAATTCAAAGCTTACATCCTTTAATGCCCAGACAAGATTATCCTGAGCCGGATTCTTCTTTTTTTGTTTCCTTAATAAACCGCTGAAAGAATCACTCAATAAATCACGCAGGGTATCATGGCGCATCGTCTCGCCTATCCTGTAAGATTTTGATATTCTATCAACCTTTATAATAGCTTCACTCATATAATATCTGCAAACGTCCTTTCTAAACGTTTAAAGTAGAACAAGCCGGAAACAAAAATAATGACAGAAATTAAAGCCTGTAAAACCAGCCAATTCCAGCTAAAAGTTATCCCCAAAAAGGCCCAACGCAATCCATCAATTGCTCCAGTAACCGGATTTAAATAATACAACCAGAGATATTTTTGAGGAATAGCGGATTTAAGATAAGCAACTGGAGTTAAGAAAAAAAGTATTTGAATAAAATAGGGCAAGATCTTTCCTACATCACGGAATCTTACACTAATAGCAGCTGCCCATAACCCAACACCGCTTGATACCAAAGTAATTAAAACTATAAAAATTGGCAAGAAAATGATAGGCAAGGATAATGGAACCCTGAGATAAAACATCATTAAAATAAGCAGTATAGCCGCAATCACAAAATCTAAAAGCGCCCTTAAAACCACAGATAATGGAACAATTAAGCGCGGGAAATATATCTTTGAAATTAAATTTGTGTTTGTTAACATTGCATTGCCTGCTCCATTGACAATCTCAGAGAAATAACTCCAGGCAATGGTTCCGCTTAAAGTTATTAATACATACGGAACTCCGGAAGAAGGGAATTTCGCAATAACACCGAAAACGAATGCCCAGACAAACATCTGCATAAGAGGATTAATTAACGCCCAAGAAACTCCCAAGAAAGTCTGCTTATAGCGAACCTTAATATCCCTTAAAGCAAGAAAATAAAACAGTTCTCTATACTGCCATAATTCATACAGTTTTAGACAAGCCCATCCTTTTGTAGGCTCAATTACTATTTTCTTTAATGCATCAGTCTTTCTCATTGTTATTTTTTAAGTATCTACCTGTGTATTCGCCTGCAATCTGGATTTGATCACCCTCGCAGGAGACCCAACTGCAATGGAGTAAGCAGGTATATCTTTATTTACAAAGCTGTTTGCGCCAATCACGCTTCCTTTTCCAATTCTAACGTTTCCTGCGATAACTACATGTGCTCCCAGCCAGCAGTCATCCTCTATTATTACCCCGCCATCTCCGGTAAGCGACTGCTTAATCATTGGCTGAGTTGTATCTAAAATACTATGCTGCTGGGAAGTAATTACACAATACGGCCCCAGCATTACATTCTTTCCTAGGCTGATCTGGGCTTTTCCTGTAGCAAAAATCATGCACCCAATATTTATCCATGAACCTTCCCCGATGGAAATTAATTCCCAACCTTTAATTATCACGCCTGTGTGCGTATAAAACTTTCCACAATCTTTAAGGCGATTCTTATAAAATCTCCACCTAAATTCAGGGAAAACACCTTCTCCAGGAAGGCTCCTGATAAAATGCAGCCACCAAGAAAACCTATTCTCCTTGTTAAACACTGAAAAATATAGCCCGATGTTTTTTAATACACTCTTGATTTTCTTCATGCAAGATCAGCTTGTTGTTGCTTTGCGCGTTTTATTACCTGCCTGTTCCAATAATCATTTAAATAACTATTTACTTCTGAAGAATTAATTGCTTCTGCCTGGGATATATATTCTTGTGCCTTTTTAACATCATTACAAACATAATGACATAAACCAAGCCCAAGATAGGGCCAAAAACTCTTTGCGTCTATTGACATTGCTTCTAGAAAATAATCTTTAGCCTTATTAATTCTACCGATAGAATCATACCTCCAAGTAGAAAATCTCAACATCCACAAACCAGTATAATTGTATGCCTTAGACAAATTTGCATGGCAAAGATCACATAGCGTCTTTACATCATCCTCTGAAATCAAACGCAGCTTCTTTTTTTCCTTGAATATTTCTAGAATCTTCGCGGAAATCAATTGCGAAATAAGAAGATACCCGTTAATATTCGGATGATTACCGTCAATCATCAAATCATAACCAACAATACCAAAAGCAGAATTTTTCCTTAAATACTCCTCAGAATCAACGACGAAAACAAACTCTTTATTTGGTAGGCTTTTTAAGAAATAATTCTGACCGGAAACTGCTCTTACCGGCATTGCATCTAAATCAATTGCCTTTCTATACTCCTCTAAAGCAGCAGTAGCGTTGTTCTGCCTCTGGTAACATTTTCCAAGCTGATAATGTGCTTCCGCAAAATCTTCAGACAATGAAATTGCCTTAAGGTATAATTCTGCCGCTAGATCAAAATGCTCTAAATCAAATTCTCCCTTAGCCTGCTCCATCAAGCTCTTCAACATTTTCTTATTGGCCTGGCCTGCGGAAGAAACCGACCGGTTTGGTTCAAAATCAGAAAAATTTGCTGCCAAAGTTGAGAAAATACCTGCAACCTTATGTTTACGCAACAAGCTCCCAGCGCTTTTTACCCCTAATTTATACCTTGAAATTACATCTCTATATTTCTTTTGCTCAAACAAGGGCCGGTCAAAAAGATTTCTTTCTTCAAGCTCAAACCTGCGAATCTTTGAATTTGGTATCAACCGGTTAATTATTTTCCTAGCTAAATAAGAATGCTCGTATAGAACCGCAAGAAAGCTGCTGCTGATAATATCTCTGGCATATTCCCTTGTGTACTTTAAGTACTCATTATGCCCACCATAAAAAACACACAAATTCGGATAAAAGCACTTTTTCTTCTTCAGGATTATCCTTAACCTTGTCAGGTTATAATTAAAGTCTGCCGCACATTTCCCAAGATTTACATAACAAATACCGCGATTAAGCATTGATTCATTCAGCATAAAACTGACTAATTTCGGAATAGAAAGAGCCGGGTCATACGGCACCCCAACCATTGTTGATGAACCAAAATAATAAATATTAAAAGTACTCTTAGAAACTCCGCTTTTATCCGATAATTCTTTTATTTCCTTCTCCAACAACCAATCTTGCCTCTTTCTTAAGAAGAATTCAATAATCATTATTTCTACAAGAAAAAGAATCAAGATTACGATAACAAGATAATTATTAAGCATTTTTAAACAATATTCAACTTCATAGGCTCTAATTGTTATTTCTTTTTTGCGATAACAACAAAAAATCCGCCGTTTTTACTGCCTCCTGTTGACATGGCTACTTCAGACAACAAAATCTCTAAAACGTGGCCTGGTGCTTCTGATAAAAAAACGTTCTTAGAAACATCTGGGCTTCCAAAAAGCTTAAATCTTGGATAGCTTTTTACAAAAGAAAACCCATAATCATTCAACCAACCAAAAACTTCCCTGAGAGTATGCTTTGATTCCCTTGGGTGCTTATATTGATCGTAAAGCCAAATCTTTTTCTTTAAAGGGCTGATTCTCTTATCACCAAGAATCGGATCCAATGAATAAAAGCGCTCACCGGTAAGCTTAAAAATAACCTGCCTAAAATTAGTTATAAGCCTGCCGTATTTATGATACAGACCTATGAGAATATAACCTCCTGGTTTCACCAGTCTTGATATTGCTCTAAAACCAGCCTTTGGATCTACAGTATGATGTAGGACACCCTTAGAAATAACTAAATCAAAGGTATTTTCTTTAAAAGCCGGATAAAACAAATTCATTTGCAAAAAATGTGCGCCAGCAATTCCAGCTCTCTCTTTAAATTTTTGACCCAACTTCAAAGAATTTATACAAATATCTGTTCCAATTACGCTCCTTCCTCTTAAAGAAAGAAAATTTGTCAACTGTCCAGTTCCACAGCCACATTCAATAATCTTGGCCTCAAGAGGCACTGAAGCGTCTAATAATCTTTCAAACGGCCCTTCATTAAAACGCCCTGCTAAGCTATGCCCGTCAATTAAATTATCATAATTTGGGAAAGGATTTTCTTCATAGAATGATTTAACTGTATCTGTAACTATACCACCAGTATTCCTATCTTCTTTTTTATAAAATAATGAAGGAATGCTATCAAAAGAGGCATAAACATTATTACAGGAATGACAGATAAACACATTATCCTTAAATGTTATATCTTTTTGGCATTTAGGACAACATAATAAATCAACATTTTCTTGAAAGAACCTGGAATTTTCCACGATCATGCCATTTTTAGAGTTACCATAAAGTATAAATGTTGTCTTTAAGTTCGCTTTCTTCAACCTTATCTTTTCTTGAAAGAAAATAACAGACGACAAGGCTGCTGATTAACAACAATCCCAAAATTACAATTAACAAAACCCATCCAGACATAAAATAGCTCCTCCCGCCAAAAACTATCTTTTAGCCAACAAAAAACAAATATTAAAATATCCTACTTAATCCGTTACTATCAATAACCTCAAGCCTAATTCTGTAACTTCCACTTTGCATGCCTTTTTCATCTGAGAGGTCTCTGCTATTCCAAAAAGAACCATTAAAGAAATTTGAAGTTGTGCTACTACTTGCAAGACTAACTCTCCCAGCAACCCGATAATCACCTTTTTCTAAATAATTATAAATAGACGTTTCAAAATCTGTCCTGGCAAAAAGCGGGCCTACAAAATATTTTTGATTATCAAGAATCGGATAGTCGCCATATACTCTAATATTACCCTGGCTCTTATTAATATCTGACCTAAGTTCAAGCTCAACCTTAAGACTCCCTCTTTCGTTTAACAATGACAAATCCATTGGAATAGAAAACCACCTGCGCATTAAAGAAGCATCTTTGACAACATAATCATAAGCAAAGAAATTATATCCCTTGCCCTCAATAGACAGCTTCTTAGCAAACCTCTTTACCTCTTGAGCGTTAACCAAAACAATCAATTCTCCGGAGAAATAACCTTCCTGCCGCATATCAATCAATAAATTTGCTTTCCTTGCATTAACGAGTCCGCTGTTACCAATTGTGATTTCCTGAGTTATCTTCTTACCTTCACCAAGATTAGCAAACCATTCCTGCCATGACCGATTGAACCTAACTCCATCAGTATAGGCCCAAGAATTAAAAATCACGAAATAAAACAATAAAAGAATAATCAATGTGGCGGTTTTTTTTACTTTTGATAAATACGATAAAAGAATACCTAGGCCAGAGAGAAATAAAATCATGCTAATATTTTTTATCCCCAGGTTAACTAAAAATGCTGTAAATGGCCCAAGCTGTTTAAAGACAGCCAACAAAATAGGGACAGTCAAATATTGAGAAACCAGGTAAAAACACAAAGCTGCTAATAGCACAAACAAGGCTCTATTCTTACTCATGGAACTAAGTTTACAAAATAGCCCCCATAAATAAAAACAAGTATATACTGAAATTAGAAACACAAAAGGCATAACTGGTAAAAGATAGCGCGGGTCTAAAACAATAAGGCTGTTAATTAACGCTAAATAAATAACAGGAATAGCCAAGAATACAGACAGCTGAACAGAACAAGAGCTTAGAATCAAAGCTACCGGCAATAAAAAAGCTAGAAATCTACGCAATGAATCAAATAAAAAATTGCACTGATCAGGCCACCAAAAAACAGTTGAATTCCACCAATGATTGGCAATTTTTGAAAGATAAAGAGTAATAAATCCGGAAAAATCTTTTACTACCGCGCCAAAAAAAGCCTTGTAACAAACAAAATTTGGAGGATTTATCTGCCCACTCCAGCTAAATCCCTGATTCTTCAACCAATTGATTAACTGAGGGCCAAGATTAGCCCTATCAGCATCGGTAAAATAAAACCAGCCTGTAACATCATTATTTATTGGTATAACCAAATCACTCTTAATCAAAGAAAGCGGCCCAGAGAAATTTTTTAATGTTGTTCCGAATTTATGCGATTCTAATGAAGAAAAATAAACCCAGATAAATAGCGGTGCCAAGAAACCAACAGCAACTAATGCAAACTTTCCCAATATAACTGTTTTTTGCTTGCTAAACACAAAAACAAAGACTGCCCCAAGAAACAAAAAAAGATAAAAATGCATAAATGCCAAACGCCCGGTGCATAATAAAAAGAGGCTTATACCAGACAAAAAAAGTGGTATTTTAAGATTATCTAACAAACCTTTAATTAATAAATATATAGTAGCTACAAGAAGAAATGTAATTATAGTTTCCTGCATAATCTGAGAAGCAAAAGACACAAAAGGTAAATATAAGGCACAAAAAAGAGCAGCAATAACGCCGATCTTAAAACTGAACAAACGCTTACCTAGCAAAAATACGACTACACAAGTAAAAGAACTTAATAAAGCCTGAAAAATGAATATAGAAAGAAAGTTGTTCGTCCCAAACAAAATAAACAACAAAGCATAAATTAACGGTTGAATAAGGCCCGTACGAAAAACAGTTATCGGGGCAACGATGCCATATTTACTCAAAATATCCTGCCCAGAACCAAGGTTTCCTTTTAAGAATTCCCGGAAAAACACCGGGAGATTTGACAAAACACTATAAACTTCATTGGTTGAAGAAAGATACAGTTCGGAATCAGAACCAGAAAGTATAGTTTTCTGATAACTAGAAGCACCCAACCCAAACCGAAACAATAGTGCAAATAAAAATATTGTTACCGGGACCGTGATTCTTGCAAAACTCATCATCAACCGCCTTAATTTAATTTAAACCTGCGCAAAGCAATAAAACACATCTTAAGTAAAAGCATCCCATGCCTAAATCTTTCAATTTTTATATCTCCATAAACTCGAGGTTTGTAACGCACAGGAAGCTCTACAATCTTAAGATTCTGTTTTGCGGCCCCAAACAAAAGCTCAAAATCACCAAAAGGATCAAAATCACCAAAATAACTTCTACTCTCTTTTATTATTTCATACGCCCTTTTAGTCAGTGCTTTTGTTCCGCAAAGGGTATCTTTTATTTTCTGGCCAAGAAGCCAGCTAAATATCCTGCCAAAAATATCGTTGGCATAAAGGTTAAAGATTCTCATCGCACCCTTTTCCAAAGGATAAACAAGCCGCGTCCCATTTACAAACTCTCCTCTTGATTCAGCCAATGTTAAATAAAACTTCGGGATATCTTCTGGAGGCACTGTGCAATCTGCATCAAGGATAATTAAAATATCTCCCTTTGCAGCGTCAAAACCTTTTCGCACTGCGTCTGCCTTGCCAAGTTTAAGCATTTTATTCTCTTTTATAATATTTTCTTTAACTCTTGAGAAATCATCCCGTGGAATTTGATGAATAAGCCTGATATTAATCTTGTTACTATATTCTGACATTGCAGCCGTTATTTCTTCAACTGTACCATCAGTAGAGTAGCCATCCACAAAGATAACTTCACTATTATTACCAAGCCCGGGCAGCCGGCTCAGCAAAAGATTAATGTTTCCAGCTTCATTTCTACAAGGAACAATTACAGAGCAAGACATTTCTTGCAATTTATTCTCTCCAGATTCTTTTGCTACCATGTACTCAATAAGGCATAGATTAGAAATTAAAGGCAAATTGGCAACTACTTTATTTAGAAACCAGGATACAAATGGAATCTTAACTGGGAAAATGAGCCTTTTTCCTTTTTTAATTACTTCGTAACCATTCAAATACAATAAATTAACTATGTCATCACAGCTGAGCCAATTCTGATATGGAACCGGCATCCTTAATTTAAATTTTTCAGCAATCCTTAAGATTGGCTCCCATAGGCCATTATAATAAGTTATCACTACCCTGCTTTTAGCTGTTGTAACTCTTCTTAA
Organism: Candidatus Omnitrophota bacterium; assembly: GCA_016214325.1. Taxonomy (GTDB): domain Bacteria; phylum Omnitrophota; class Gorgyraeia; order Gygaellales; family Profunditerraquicolaceae; genus JACROS01. Next base: position 30,598 of record JACROS010000005.1, read on the forward strand.
ACCACGAAAAGCCTTCCAAACATCACTAAATAAACCAAGGCTGCCGGCAACTAATATATAATCAAACTTTTCTTGAATTTGAATATCCTCAGCATCCTGAGCAAGAAATTCTAAATGCGGAAACTTTAAACGTGCCATTTCCACCATTTTATTGCTCAAATCAATTCCGACTCCCCTGGAAGGTTTAACTGAATTCAGAAGCTCTCCTGTACTGCTGCCAACATCAAAAACAGAACTCCCTTTAGGCACAAGAAAACAAATCAATTTTTTAAGCTCTTCATGATAATAACTGTTGCGCCTGCTCCATTTATCCCGCACTTGTGCAACAGAATTAAAATAATCAATTATATCTTTTTTATTCATTTTTGATCCCTAATCTTCCTGTACCAGTCAATTGTCTTCTTCAGGCCGTCATCAAAACCAACTTTTGCCTTAAAACCAAACTCCCTTAAAGCCATAGAAGTATCCAAACATCTTCGCGGCTGGCCATCAGGCATAAAAGCATCCCAAACAATCTCTCCTTTAAAACCGCTTAATTTTGCTATAAGGACTGTAAGCTCTTTAATAGAAATCTCAGAATCAGAACCAATATTCACTGGGTCACTCTTATTGTAATTCTCAGTTGCCAGAATAATTGCCTCAGCGCAATCTTCTACATATAAAAATCCTCTCGTCGGCCGGCCGGTCCCCCAAACAACAATTTTCTTATCATTTCTATCTATAGCATCAAGGCACTTCTTTATTAATGCCGGGATAACATGAGAAGACTTCTCGTCAAAATTATCTCCCGGGCCGTAAAGATTAAGCGGCATTAAGAAAATTGAATTAAAACCATACTGCTGCCTATACGCCTGCGACTGCACTAAAAGCATTTTCTTGGCAAGGCCATAAGGCGCATTGGTCTCTTCCGGATAGCCATCCCATAAGTTTTCTTCTTTAAAAGGAACCGGCGTAAATTTTGGATAACAGCATATCGTCCCGATAGCAACAAACTTCTTTATTTTATTAATTCTTGCCTGCTCCATAAGTTGGGCACCCATCATGAGGTTATCGTAAAAAAACTTACCTGGATTCTCCCGGTTGGCGCCAATTCCTCCTACTACAGCTGCCAAATGAATAATTATATCCGCCCTAGAATCAGAAATCGCCCTTTTAATATCCTCGGCCTTAACCAAATCATAATCCTCAATCTTGGGTACAAAAACAGAAAAATACCCTAGGCCTTTGAGCTTTGAAACAACGTACTTTCCTAAAAAACCATCTCCGCCGGTAATCATTATTCTTTGATTATTCTTACTAAGCTCGCCTTGCATTATTTATCCCTCTATAGTTTCCTGCAATTTAACACAATATAAAATGAGTAATCCAAACCAACAAAAAACGGAAATCTTTTTAGTCTTTCAATTTTTATTTTGTTTTGTACTGCCTTGATTATTTGCCTATGCCCCCATTTATGAATATCGCAAACATTATATCCCATAGACTTAAAACCTAAAGACATCAAGAAATTATCCACCGGCACTCCCACAATAATTTGTCCGGAAGGCCTGGCAACCCTAACAATCTCATCTATACAAGAATCTAAGTTTTCCATATGTTCTAAAACACTCAAACAAACAATACAATCAAAACTGTCGTTTTTATAGGGCAAATTAGAAATATCACCAGACGCTAAATAAGCAAACTTATTTTCCTTTTTCAGCATTTTCTTCACAGGCCCTGCATTTAAGTGGCTATCCAAGCCAAAGATCTTTTGAGAATGCCTGCTCAATTCCGGCAACAATATTCCGCTGCCATAGCCAAGGTCTAAAATATTTTCCTTCGATTCTTTATCAATTAAGCCCACTGCTAAGGCAAGCCTTTTTAAATAAAAATTTCTCATAATTGACTTATAATAAAACAAGGCCGGATCTTCGGGACCTGTAACTGGGATATTACCTTTATCTGGAAGCAGGATATTCATACTTAAACTTTCTGTGCATAAATAAGCAGTGAACCGGAAATCTCCTTTAAGACCGGAATCCTTTCAACCAGCCTCCCCAACAAAGAAACAAAGCCTACCAGCTTAGCCGGAGTTGCAGGATGAAGAAAATCAAAAGGAAAAACCTTGATTGCGCTAAAACCTGAGCCCTTAAGAGTATTTTTAACCCTCCACCTTATAAAAGCAGACTCACTATCCACATCCCCGCTTAAGCGTTTTAAAAAAAGTATATTTTTCACCAAGAAAATCTGCGGATTAAGCATGTTTGGCTCAGAAAAAACAAGCTTCCCTTTTTGTTTTAATGTTCGGTACACTTCTCTTAAAATTATCCCCAAATTTAAATGGTGCAAAATCGATACACCGACAATCTCATCAAAAGCTTTGCCCTTAAAAGGCAGGGCTTCAGCATCTGCTACAATAAAATAAACTTTATTCTCCTGGCACTTTTCTTTTGCTTTCTTTATAAGGTCAAAAGAAATATCAACTGCTGCGAGTTTCTTAACGCCTTTTCTTAAAAAACGGCTTGTAAACTCGCCTGTTCCACACCCTAGCTCCAAAACAAAATTAGAATTTACAAAATTACCTAAATCACAAAGATACTCCGCCCTTCTCTGTGCCCTTATCTTGCCTGCGGGACTCGCCCAACCCCAAACTGACTCGGCATGATCCTTAATCTTTTTCCCGTGGATAACTTCAGCTGACTTCTTAATATTCTTCATGGGCTTTATATTAATAACACTCTTTCATATTGTTGTGTTTATGAAATATCTGACACAGGCCAAAAAAACAAAAAATCAATATAAACGGAAAAGCTGGAATACTATAGCGAGTTTCAATATGAATTGGCAAATGCACAAAACTAAAATAGAACGGAACAAAATATACAAAAGCAAATCTTTTCCACTGGCTCCTCAAAAATAATCCAGTTAAGAGAAAGACAACGATAGGTAGCAAATGTAAGAAAAATATTATAACAAACTTTAAAATCAACAATCCAAACGACCCAATCTTGAATAAAGAGGAATTTGATAACCTAACTAAGTATGAACTGCCAATCCAGAGAAAAGGATGATTGCGCAGCCTTCTTAATATATAAGAAACCGGATTATTCTTAATATTAACTAAAGCAGCCCGCCACATTTTTTTCTCTACATAAATCACACGGCCGCTTGACAGGCCCATTAAATATTCTGCATAGAGAGGGTCTTTCTGAGCGGTTATATGGCACTCCTGCTGTTTTACATCATCATAAACATTCTCATTTACCGTAGCTAAATATAAATTTACCCCTTTTCCTCCGCTAGATATAGGAATAAACTCGCCTGTGACTCTGTAGTTTCTTATTCCCCAGGGAATTAATAATATGACAAAACCCAATAAAAAGACAAAAGCATTTTTTAAAAAAACTTTTCTAGGATTTAACAACAAAAGAAAAACAAGAACATAAACAAAAAAGAATTGAGATGTAGGTTTGGTAAGCGTAGCAGCCCCCAATAAAATACCGCCAATAAAAAATAATAACGCCCTTTGATAGCGAAATGCCTTAACAAATAATAAAACGGCCCCCGTAAATATAAATGTAAAAAGTGTTTCAGTCATAAGCGTAGTTGCTGTCCAGGAGAGGAATGGATGTAAAGCACAAATTAATCCGCTTCCAAATGCTATGCGTTTATCAAATAAATCCAGAGCAATAAAATAAACCAACAAGCATGTCAGGGCGCTAATAATACATTGAACTATAAAGACGGGCATATCATTAATACCAAAAAGCCAATAAAATACTGCTATAAAGAAAGGGTAAACCGGCGTTCTAAAAGTTGAAGGAACTTTAGGATTATTTTCAGAAAATGAAAAAATATGGTAGTTAACTAAATTCTCTCCGTAAGTTCTGTACTCATCGCTATCCCCTGTTTCAACAGGACTCAGCAAAAATAATAAACGGACCACTAAAGCAGCAATAAATATAATAAAAAGTGATTTCCCCGTACCCATCAACTACTCCTTTGGTTTTTGATATATCCCGCAGATGGTCAATCCAAAAGGAAAACTTAAGTTGCTTTTAATTATTAAATTCTCAAGATGTAAAACTTTATAAAAAATACTGTTTAACAAAGGCGGTAAATTCATCACGCTATCAGGGCTCGAACAAGATATGTCCTGCGAAGAAGACCGATTATCAATTGTCCGTTTTAAATAAACAAACGCGAATAAAAAGAAAAACCAGAAACCAAGATATTTGCGCTTAAGGCCGCTGAATTTATCCTTTATCACAGACAAATCATACCTTCTAAAATGCCCCAGGGACCGATCATGCCTGCTAAAAATTGATGAAATTGCAGGAACAGTAAAGATTACTAAACCAGACGGCTTAAGAATGCGTTTTATCTCAGAGATAGCCAAATCATCATCCTGAATATGCTCTAATGCATCAAAACAAAAAATCAGGTCAAATGAAGAATCCGGAAAACTGTTATAACAAATATCCTGCAAGATCTTCTCGCAAAACCCTCCAGGAATCAAATCTAATGCATCTTTGTTTATATCTAAAGCACAAACACGCCCCAAATCTTTTAAGTGGCCCAATTCCTCGCCTGTGCCTGTACCTACGCTCAACACCGAAAGATCCGGCCCTGATTTATTTAACTTAGAAACCATAATCTTCACTAAGCCTTGCTTTGCCTTAAAATAGAAATTGTTCTTTGAGGCTCCGGAAATATAATCACTATAATCCATATTTATAGATCTTTCTTTTTAGCAATCCAAATAAACGCTAAAAGCGCTGCAAAGTAAGCCGTAAAGCCGGACCAAAACGTAAATGCAATACCCCAATTTAAAGATAAAGCTACCGCAAGCACGGAAGCGCATACAGAAGTTGCGCCGTTTATTCCCCAAAACCAAGAGCTAAAAAATGAAAACCTTCTATTTGTAATCTTCATTCCTAAAGGAAAAGCCATCCCCATAAAAAGCCCCGCCGGGAACAAAATAACTACAGCTACAATTATTCTGATTAAAGTTGTAAAACTATCAAACATAACTATAGCTCCCGGGGTAACTATCCCAAAAATTAAGAGAACGAATAAATTCAGCAAAAGCCTGATTAATCCCCTTCTAAATACAATAGAATCATCTATTTTTGAAGTTAAAAAACTGCCTATGCCGCTGGATAACAGAAGAGTAAACAACACTACCGATAAACCATAAGTAGGATGGCCCAGAAAAACACTCAACCTTTGCATTTGAGATATTTCAATAAACATGAAACCAAGGCCAATGGCCCCAAAATAAATAAAACCCGGGACCACGTCCCCTGATACTGTTCCTTTTCCAGACAACGCAAGCGGGACAATCACACAAATTATGGTTAAACCAAATACTATAATTAATAAAAACCCTAAAATAGAAATTGCCTTCATGTTAAAACTTACCATGCCCTGATCCCATAATTTATAATTAAATACATCTTTAAACCTAAGCATATGAAAGAAAAACGGATTATTATCCCTAGGAGCTGAAATATTTATTGGAAAATCTGAGATATACTTATCTGAATCTGCTAAAGACATGATTCCTGCAAACTTATCATCGGCACAGTAAACAGGGCTAAGGACAATATCAAACTTGAGCCTTTTTGCAACGTCTTCAATTATGCTCAAGTCTTTCTGGGAAAAAGCCTGCCTGCTGACAAGTATTGTGCCTACGCCGTCTGGCATATCTTTTAGATTACCCCACCACATATTTTTTAATATAAGAATGTGATCCCTTGGATTAACAATACCCAATTCTTTTAAAGAAGCATTGGCCAAAGAAGTCAATCTGTAGATTTCTCCCGGCCTATCCTTAAAAAACCATCTTGAAAAAGTTAAAACACCATTTGTATTTAAGTGCCGCAAGAAGATCTTCCAAGCTTCTACAGTATACAAAGAACTCTCTGCCAAAACAAAAGCCCCTGATGCTGTCGCGGCCCAAGTATCAATAAAAGAAACCTGTATAATATCAAATTTGCTTGGGCTTCTTGCGACAAAACTACGAGCCTCATCATTAACAAATTTTACCCTCCTATCATCTGACAAGTGCCCTGTAAAATCTCCAAAACGCTTATTTACCACATCAATGATATTCTGATTGATCTCAACTCCTACTACCGACTTCTGATTAAAAGCCAGAGCAGAAAGCACATCCCTTCCACCGCCGGAACCAACAACCAAAACGCTGGCATTAGGCCTCATATAATGCACGAGATTCATAATATCATATTTCAGATATTCAACGCTCTGGGGATTGCCGTCATAACCTGTCAACACGGTAGTAACAGAAGCATCTATATCAATAACCAACTGCCTTGCCTTTGCCTCATAATCATACACTGAACTAAACCCCCAGCTTTGAGGCCTGGACAATTTATTGGGTTCACCGCTAACCCTGACCCTAGAGAAAGCATTCCACTTTTCAAAGATTGCAGGCGGCTCAAAGGATCCTTTCACCCACATAAGCCGCAATAAAGGCAAATTAATTCTAGCCCTAACTGTATTAACAATCACAAACCCAAACAGTAATACACTGCAAATTATAGCTATTTTATACAACTTGCCATTCGATGCTTCTTGAGAAAAAAATATAGCTCCTAAACAAGCAAGCAAAGCAACAACAAAAACAGCAGAAGGCCCATCAACAAAACTCAGAATATACACAATCAGTATGCATCCTAGCGCAGCACCCGCTAAATCAGCAGCATATAATTTACTTATCTGGCGGGGAAACCTTGTTAAACAAAGGCAAACACATATACCGCTAAAAATAAACGGAAAAGATATAACAATATATGTCAAAGCTATAGAATAAAAACCTACCAATGAAGCTACAAAAGACTTTTCATAGCAAAACGGAATGGTCAAATGGGTAAGAAAGCTAATTACTATTGAAACAGCAAAGAATAAAGAAAATAAACTTAAGTGATACTTAGTTCTTGAATAAGTAAAATAGTTTGGTATTAGATATACACATAATGCACCTATAGTCATGCCAAACATAGCTATTGAAACAGCCACAAAAGCAAAATGATACCACATAGTTACGCTGAAAATTCGGGTAAGCAAAATTTCGTACATTAATGTAGCAAGAGTTACCATAAACAAACCACAATAAGCCTTCCACTTAACACCTTTTTCCATATAATTCTCCTTTAACAAAACCTATTGGTAACCTTAGCAATTCTTACTGCACTCTCCAAGCTCATCACCGGGCTTATAGGCAAACTTAAAGCATGTTTATGAATATTCTCAGTAATAGGAAAACTGCACCCTTTCCATTCCCTATAGGCCTTCTGCTGATGTGGAGCAACAGGATAATGGATAAGCGTTTCAATTCCGTTTTTCTTCAAGAAACTTTGCAATTTATCCCTGTTCTTAGCTCTAACAACAAATAAATGCCAAACTGGAACAACATTTTTCAATACATAAGGCAGGACGATACTGCTATTTTTAATATTTCGCAGCAAATAATCTGCAATGGATGAACGTGCTTTATTATCTTGGTCTAAATGCTTTAAATTCACCCTCAACAACGATGCCTGAACTTCGTCGAGACGAGAATTCAAACCTTTATAAATATTTATGTATTTTGAACAACAACCATAATTCCTTAAGGATAAAATGCACTCAGCAAGCTTTTGGTTATTTGTTGTTACAGCTCCGGCATCGCCTAATGCACCGAGATTCTTGCTCGGATAAAAACTAAAACCGGCAGCATCGCCCAAACCTCCACATTTCTTGCCGTTAAATAATGCGCCGTGTGCCTGTGCTGCATCCTCAATAACTTTTAAGCCAAATTTCTTTCCTATTCTGTTTATTACAGACATCTGCGCTGGCTGCCCATAAAGATGCACTGCCAAAATTGCCCTGGTTCTTGAGTTAATCTTCGCTTCAATTTCTCCGGGATCAATATTATATGTCCTGATATCCGGCTCTACCAATACCGGCTTTAATCCGCTTCTTGTAATTGCTAAGATTGTAGCAATATATGTATTAGCAGGCACAATCACTTCATCATTATCTTTCATTAAACCTAATTCTTTATAAGCCAGAAAGATTAATGTTAAGGCATCAAGGCCGTTACCAACGCCAATACAATACTTGACACAACAGTAGTTTGCAAACTCCTTCTCAAAAATATTAACCTCTTCTCCCAAAATATATCTTCCGCTTTTTAACACCCTTTCAAAAGCAGTTGTTAACTGTTTCAGGTAGCGTAAGTTTATTGCTCTTAAGTCAAGAAAGGAGACATTCTTCATTTATCTTTTCTTTGTTTTGCTTTTATCGCTGAAAGAAAATCTTTATAATCCCTGTAATAGTCATTGCCTTCATAATATTCTGAGGCCAAAGCCATACATACAGACCCGGAAGAGAAATTATCAATTTCCCTCCAGATAAGAGGAGGTATGTGTAAACCAAAATATGACCTATTCAAGTGGAATCTTTTACGTTTATGGCCATCATCCAAGACAACATCAAAACTACCGGACATTGCAACTAGAAACTGATGGCACTCTCTTAATGCATGGCCCGCCCTCAACGCACCACCTGGAACATCATACAAATAAAAAACCCTCTTAATATTAAATGGAATATGCCGGCTATTTTCAATAAAAGTAAGATTCCCCCGGGGGTCTTCTATTCTCGGGAGCTTAACAATTTTTATTTTATCAATCATAATATCCTCCCTAATAACTCAATTCTTGCCCAATCTTTGTTTTAATAACTCGCGGCCTGTCTTTCTTTTTTGAGCATACCTTTCTTTTTCAACCTCAAGCTCCAACAAAATCTGGCCTGGCAAACTCTCTGAGCTTATTTCTTTTATCTTCCTGTAACCAAACCTTTCATGTGCTGAAATAACCCTGTTATTCTCAACAACAATACGGGAAAAAATCTTTTCTAAACCAAGGGCTTCAAAACCAAAATCATGCACCAGCATAAAAGATTCTATCGCAATAACTGCCGAATTAACACATATCCATCTTCCAAATTCGGCGCGCTTTCCTGCATCAATATTATACAAACCAACGGTACCAAAAGATACGCCTGCTTTATCTTCTATTATAAAATAATAATCGCCTTGGCGCAGCTGCTGTTCTTTAATCCAAGACTTTTGTTTTTCAATGCTTGGATCTGTGGAGTGCAGAAATTTACTAGTCTCAGGATTTAAACGTAAAGACAATATAAATTCTGCATCCTCCGGATGGACATGGCGCAATATTGAAAAATCACCCAACAAATTCGTATTATAAATCATGTCTAAAGACTCTACTTCTTTATTCCTACTTTAAGCAATAAATATGGGCGTATAATCTTCCACCAATCAACAAAGGGGCGAATATGGCTGTATTTTTGTTTTTTGTCACTAGGATAAACTTTTGAAACAGCCACTTCCTTCACCTTATATCCCAAGGTAATCACCTTATAGTGAAAATAGCTCTCAAATTCATATTTATCCAACCACTCTTGCCACGGATTTATTCTTTTGTCATCAAATATGTTAAGCTTATAAGCCCTGAACCCATTTAGTGCGTCGCTTCCCGGGAATCCGGTAATCAAATAAAAAAAAA
>JACROS010000006.1 GCA_016214325.1 Candidatus Omnitrophota bacterium
CTCATCTTGCCTTTTTCTGCAAGTGTTGGAATTTTCTCTAATGCTTCTATATAATTCAACGCCTCCAGCTTATCTTTTTTCGTAGCAACAACATCTTTACCTTCAGCGAGAGCCTCGACTTGTTCAAGAGTTAATTTATTGCCCTCAATCGCAGTAGATGAATGGGTATTGCGAAGTAACGCCTGTCTTCTTAATTTCGCTTCCCATTTAGGCACAAGATGCGCCTGCTCGATAATTTCTCGCGCAGCCGTGATAGCTGTAAGGTTATTTAAAATTTTTTCACTAATGGTATATTTTGAATTAAATGACACAATATTGCTCCAGCAAATGACAACCCACTTTGTTTGCTGATAAGCCCCAAATAATTACTGCTGATCAGCGACTCAAGATAGCCCCATTTTCTTTCTAGCGAACTTTCTAATAACAACTGCTACTATCGGAATTGTCAGCAAAGTTACTACCCAAATTTTTACTGGGATAAATATCCATCCGAAAACTAAATCAAAAATAAATAAAACGATTAATTTTGGTATATATCTTTGACCTAGGGAGGCCCCTTTTGCATACTCTGGATTTGACCACGTTTTATATGCTCTTTCGAATCCTTCCGGATCAAATAGGTCTAGCCCCTGGGTTCTTATATGCATTCCGATTTGTTTATTGTAAAAATATTTCTTTTTATCATCCCAAACATATCCTCTGCTTATAATAGCTTCTACTAACTTGTCAACTTCTTTCCTCGGCCTACTTTTCAGCCCAGGATTTAATTCTGTTAACTCTTCATAAGTTGGTTTCATCACTTTTATTTATTTTACTATTAATTACCGTTGTTTCTACGCCTACGTTTGCCGTAACTTAACATATAGTTCGCCTGAGCGTCAAGGTTGGCTATAAATTTTTCAATAATTCTAAGTCGCCATTAATCAACGCTAATTTCTTTTTTCTTGTCCAACCTTTGATTTGTGCCTCGCGCTTCATGGCTTCGTTTTTACTACTGCATAATTCTGAATAAAGTAGTTTATTAACCTTAAATGCGTGAGTAAATTTTCCGCCTTTGCCACTTTTATGCTCTTGGAATCTTCTTTCTAAATTATCGCTAATACCGGTATAAAGACTGTTATCTTTGCATTCAAGAATATAAACATACCACATTGTCCTTCGACTCACTCCTCGCTTGGCCTGAGCAAAATCGCAGGCATTACGCTCGTCGTTCGCTCAGGATGGTTCGCCTCGCTTCTAATTCGCGACTCGCTTGCTCACTCACATAGACTTGTGGTGAGCGAGCGAAGCGAGTCGAACCACTGCCCCGCTTGGACTCGAACCAAGATAGTCAGATCCAGAATCTGAAGTCCTACCGATTAGACGACAGGGCAAAGATTTATAATACTTTATGCTGCTTTTCAAATCCTACCGTCCCGCCTCACCAATAATATCGCCGCTTAACTTCGGCGGGATTTCGCTAGAAAAAATCTTGGTGCTCAAATTAGACGACAGGGCAAAAATATGTTTAAATCTTAAGGTGCTCAATTATAACGCGACTAAGCAAACCTTTCAATAGAAAAGATACCTTGACAATCTGTGGTTTTGCCAGGATAATTTTGTTAATCAAATGAAGATTCCTGGATTTTTAGAAAAATTCACCTCTATCAACCAAGACGAAAATGTTCCGCTTAGCTATTACATCCTAAGCTTTCTTGGCATTATCAATCTGCGCAATTTCCTAGAAATATTCTCTGACACAGCCATGGTCCCATTTTCCATATTTTCTGCTTCTGACCAGAATCTATTAATGAGCAGCGTAAGTATAGGTATTTCTTTCTTCCACTACACTCTTTTTTGGGCCTCCTCAGTTTTGTTATTTTCTATCGTCTTTAGCTTAATTACCTCTGATACAATACAACGCTCGCTTCGCTCTGCACTGAGCCTAGTCTGTGCCATTGGAGTAATTACTCCAATAATTGACTTAATAATCTCAAAAGGTAAAGGTATTGATATCAGCTATGTTTATCCGGAAAAGCTGCAAAACCTGATTTTCTTCTCAGCAAACATCACACCCGGAGAAACAATTACCGCGCTCCTATCTATGATTCTTTCAATTCTTTATTTCTTAACTAAAACAAAAAGCCTTGCAAAGACTTTAGTTGGAGCAATAGCAATCTATACTATTCTTTTAGTTTCTACAATTATTCCACTTCTCACAAAGATAACCTGCTTAAGCTGTCAAAATGGGTTTTCAATAATAACTATGATCCGCTTCCTGACAATTCTTATCTTTATTGAAACATTCATTCTTCTAATGCTTGGAAAAAACGAGTTGTTAAAAATTATTACCCAACAAATCAAAACCAAGACAATCATGCAACTAATATTGTTATTTTTAATTGGCATGGCTATTTATCAGGCAAGGGTAGAAAAAATGATCTTTGCTGATCTTGGCGGGTTTATTTTGATTTTGATAACTATCTACCTTGGCTTTACAATTTACACGCTTCTTAAATCCCCTCAAGCAACAAACCGACAAACTTCACTTTTCATATTATTTTTCCTGGCCATTCTTGCATCAACAGCAGTAAATTTCACCACCGTTTTCTTCTTAACCTTGTCCGTAGGAAGCTTTTTTATTTACTTTTGTCTTCCATTAAAACTTTCACGCGTTTATTTTATATCTAAAGCGCTAGTATCTTTTAACTTAATTTTGTTAATAATGCTGGGCTGGCTTTTCTCAGGAGGAGAAATATTAAACTTTCCGCATATTTTCTCATTTTATATCTTAATCTTTTTCACTGGGTGCCTAAACATTCAAGAAATTGAATCTAAACCTAAAATCAGGTTTATCATCAGTTCATTCTTTCTTATTGCCTACTGCCTTTTAGGATTTCTTTTTCTTGAACCAAGGCTTATTATCCCTTGTTCTGCAGTCGGGATAATTCAGTTTTTTCTTGTTCATCAAAATCCTCCCAAATTCAAAAATATTTCTTCGTTATATCTTTTAACACTTGCCGCCATATTTATTTGGCTTAATTTTCTGCGTATTTACTCTTAATAAAATATGAAGCAAGAAACTAATCAGGAAACCAGAGTGGTTATTACCGGCCTTGGCATAATCGCTCCCAATGGAATCGGAAAAGAAAACTTTTGGAACTCCTCCCTTGCAAGAATTTCTGCCGTAAACTACCTTACCAATATAGACACTTCTGATTTTAAAACGAAAGTCGGAGCTCAAGTAAAAGACTTTTCTCCTCAAAAATATTTTAATAATACTACTTTAAATCAATTGGACCGCTTTGCCCAATTTGGTGTAGCTGCAACAATACTTGCAAAAAAAGATGCCGGACTAAATGGCAAATACTTTAAAGCTGATAAAACTGGAGTTTGTATTGGCTCTGGATTAGGTGGAATTATTTTCCATGAAGAATGGCTTGAGCAGATTTTAAGAGAAAAAATAAAAAGGCTTCCCCCAATCACAGTGCCTAAGGTAATGCCAAATAGCGTTAGTGCTCAAGTTTCTATCATGTTAAAAACTACCGGGCCAAACTTAACTATTTCTACTGCCTGCTCTTCCGGGTTACAAGCAATTGGCTTAGCCTTTGAGCTAATTAAATCAAAACGTGCCGAAACTGTATTTACCGGCGGAGTAGAAGCTCCTTTTACCTATGCCACTTTTAGCGCCTTTGATTCCCTTAGGGCAATGTCACAACGAAATTGCCCACCACAAGAAGCCTCTTGTCCTTTTGATTTAAATAGAGATGGTTTTGTTTTAGGAGAAGGCGCAGGTATTATTGTCTTAGAAACTCTTGAGTCAGCACGTAAACGAAACGCTGAAATTTATGCTGAAGTCATTGGCTTTGGCACTAATAGTAGCGGCTTCCATATTGTCATGCCTGAGCCAAAAGGAAAAGACATTGCCATTGCCATGCAGCTTGCCCTTAAACAAGCTTGTATTAACCCCGAGAAAATAGATTATATTAACGCTCACGGAACATCAACTCCAAGTAACGACCTGGCTGAAACATTAGCCATAAAAAAAGTATTTGGCAAACACAGCAAAGATATTTCTATCAGTTCTACTAAGTCTATGATTGGACACACTATCGGAGCATCAGGGGCAATCGGAATAATTGCTAGCTGTCTTGCCATAAAACACGGTGTTGTCCCTCCTACTATAAACTATCTTCACCCAGATCCTCTTTGTAACCTTGACTACACCCCAAACCAAGCCAGAAAAAGAAAAATAAACTTTTGCCTGGTCAACTCCTTTGGTTTTGGAGGCAACAACGCTGTTGTCGCCCTGGCAAAATTATGCAATAATTAATGCATGATGAATAACAACATAATTAAAGTAAAAGAATTCCTAGCCGCAGCTGGAAAAGAAAAGAATACTGAAAAAATCACACCTAATTCCCGGCTTCTAAAAGATTTAGGAATTGATTCCTTTAGCAGTATAGAATTAATTTATAACATTGAAACAGCATTTGGAATCAGTATTGATGAAAAAATGCTCCATCCTGAGCTAAGTGTAAACGACCTGCTAAATTATCTAGATGCCCAGAGGCAGCCTACAGGAAAAATCAACTTAAAAAGTAAAGAGAGCTTTATTAACTCTCTTAATGTGGATAAAACCCTGGCAGAAAAACTAAACTTTAATCCCTACTATCAAACAGTGAATGGTGGTTTATCTAAAAATATTAAAATTAATCACAAACTCATGCTTAATTTTGGCAGCAACGACTACCTTGGCCTCTCACAAAATAAATTCATCAAGAAATCTGCCATAGATGCAATAAAAGAATACGGCCTAAGTATGTGCGCAACACCAATTACTCTGGGCACAACTCAAATAAATCGCGCTCTTGAGGAAAAAATTGCTTCTTTCCTCAAACAAGACGATGCAATAGTGTATTCTTCAGGCTATCAGGCAAATCTAGGCATATTTCAGGCCCTTACAAAAGAAAACGACATTGTCATTGCAGATAAGAATATTCATTCTTCTTTAATTAACAGCATCCTGTTATCCAAAGCAAGATTAAAGTTTTTCTCAAATAACGATCTTATTACCTTAGAAGATATCCTTAAAAGTTCTCAAGACAAACGTATGCGCTTTATTGTCATTGAGGGGCTTTACAGTACAGAAGGCACACTGCCGCAGCTTACAGAAATTATTAAGCTGAGTAAAACCTATCAAGCTCAGATTATTATTGATGATGCGCACGGAATTGGGGTTTTGGGTAAAAATGGAAGAGGCGCACTTGAACACTTTAATGCTTTTAACGATATATTCTTAATTAGCGGCTCACTTGGAAAAGCAATTGGTTTATCTGGAGGCTTTCTCGCCGGAAACAAACAAACAATTGAATACCTGCGTTATAACTCCGGCCCATACTTTTATTCTACTGCACTTGCGGCACATATTGCTAAATCTGCTATAACCGCTTTAGAAATTACCAAAAAATCTGATAAAACCCGTGAAAAAATATTTTCCTTAAAAAATACTCTTTATCATGCTTTATTAAAAATGAATTATCAGCTCAGCTCTTCAGAGGCTCCTATCTTCTCAATTTTATTTAAAGACACTTTTTCTACCTTAAAATTCTCAAAGGCTCTTTTTAGAGAGAATATCTATGCGGTTGTTTTTCTTCCTCCCAGCGTGCCTCAAGATTCTCCGCGCATCAGGTTAATAGTATCTGCCCATCTCAATACAGACATCATTAATAAAACAATCAGGATCTTTAATAAAATCAAAGATGAATACCAGCGATAAACAATACTTCCTGATTATAAATCCTACTGCTTCATCCGGCAGAGCCAAGAATAGATACAAGATTATTATCAATGCATTACAGAAGCAAAAAATAAATTTTGATTATGCACTTACGCAAGGGCCAAAAGATGCTATTAAGCTTGCGCAAGCCGCCAGAAATAAAAACTACCCCTTTGTAGTAGCAGTTGGAGGCGACGGGACGATTGCCGAGGTAATCACCGGCCTACTTTCTAATAACTCTATAGGAAATATGCCAAAATTAGGAGTAATTCATATCGGCACTAGCCCTGATTTCAACAAATACCATAATATACCTGTTGATATTTCTACGGCGATTCAAACACTTTTAAAAGCAAAAACCAAAAGTATTGATATAGGTAAAATCATTTACCAAGAAAGTTGCTGCGGGCATAGCCAACAAACTACTGCTTATTTCGGCAGTAACGTAAATATCGGATTAGGGCCAATGATTGCTAGTAAAGCAAACTCGCGCTTTCGCAAATATCTAGGCGACACCTGTGGAACACTGTTAGCAGTGCTTTGTTCTCTGGTTGGCTTTAATAAATTTTCATTGAATATTGAAATTGACGGATTGGAAACTAAGCTAAAGGATATGGTTAATCTCACCATTGGCAAAGACCCATATCTTGCCTCAGGAATGCGTGTATTTAATGCCGTTTCGCCTGACGATGGAAAATTATTTTGCTTAAGCATATCCCTTACTTCCTGGGCAAAAATATTAACCAGCCTATATAAGTTATATTTAGGAAATTTCCTCCAATACCAAGGCGCAAAAATTAGTTATGCCAAAGAAATAAAAATAGATTATTGCAAAGCTTATCCCAAGATAGAATTTGACGGAGATGTGCAAGGAGAATTGCCGGCAGAAATCTCAATCTTGCCAAAGGCATTAGAGGTAATTACCAGATGAATATATTAGTTACCGGAGGAGCAGGCTTTATTGGCAGCCATATTGTCAGGCAATTGCTTAAGCTTGGGCATAAAGTCAGTGCTTGTGCCAGAGAATCTAGTTCATTAAGATTTATTCCAAAAAAGAAAGTAAATATCCTATACGCGGATATTCGTGACTATTGCCAGCTAGAAAAAATAACCCATGGATTTGACCTAATTTACCATACTGCTGCACTTAGCTCAGACTGGGGCAGTAAAAATGATTTTTTTGAAATTAATACCCAAGGCACACTCAATGTTTTAAAAGCTGGTTTTAAAAATGGAGTTTATAATTTTATTCATTTAAGTAGTTGTGCAGTCTTAGGAGAAGAAAATAATCTGCTAGCCAAATATGAATCCAGCCCATACAATCCCAGGCAAAGTTATCCATTTTCTTTTCTGCTTGAATCTGATATGAATTATTACAGAATAAGCAAAACTTTAGCTGAAATTAAAGCAATGGAATTTTGCCGGGATAAAAAAATTAACCTGACAATCATCCGGGCACCCTGGGTTTATGGCCCGAGAGAACTTCATGCCGGTCCATATATTTTCTTAAAGACACTGCAAGACGGCTTTAAAATCTTGCCTTTTAATGGCAACACATTATTACATTTTGTTTACGTAGAAGATCTGGCAAAAAATATGGCTCTACTTGCAGAAAAACACCCTCAAGGAATCAGTATATTTATTATGGCAGATAACAAACCTTTTCTATTAAAAAATTTTATCGCTGAATTTTGTACTGCTTTAAAGATCAATAAGCCCTTTTCCTTACCGGAGATTTTCTTTATGCCCTTTGCGATTTTGCTGGAGTTTTTATATAAAACGTTTAGAATAAAAACCAGCCCATTTATTAACCGGGCAAGAGCAAAAATATACTACTGTAATAATATATACGATACCGCAAAGGCCAAACAACAATTAAGCCTTGCAACAGAAACCCCGACTGCGCGGGCTATCAAAAAAACATCCCGTTGGTGGAAAATAAATGGTTTTCTAAAATGAACCGTCAATTTACAAATAATCTTTTAGCATATTTAAGTTCCATGCGGCTTTATGCAGCGCCTGTCTCAGTGGCTGCCGGCATAATAGGTTTGGTAAATTACCCTGCAACAAGCCACTTGCGTTTAATAATTATTCTGGCTGTTTTATTTTTTGGCTGGGGGATAAATCAAGTAGTTAATGATTACCTTGGGCAAAAAGAAGACCTGCACAATGCTCCTAAAAGGCCATTGGTTTCTGGCCAGCTAAACTTAAATTTTGCTGTCTGGCTGAGTGCCAGCTTATTTATCTTGGGGCTGATTTTAAGTTTTATACTCAACCCCCGCTCATGTTTAATTTATGTTTTTGTTTTCTTGTTAAATATCACCTACCAGAAAAAGAAACACTTACCTCTTCTAGGAAACATTATTTTCGGCCTGCTTTTAGCGCCATGCGTATATTATGCTGCTATTTGCGCCAATCCCGACAATACATTCTCAATTTTCTTAAATTCAAAAATTGCAGTAATGTCAATTTTAGTCTGGCAGATAAACTTCCTGCTCTGTTTTTACTCTGATTTTAAAGATTACCAAGGAGACAAGAAAGCTGATATCAAAACATTTGTTGTGGCACTTGGGACACAAAAGGCAAGCATAATCGGTTTATTACTGCTCGGTATTCCCTTTGCTTGCTTTTTTTATTTTTCCTTAATTACTAACCAGACAGGAATTAATCCATTTTCCTTAATGCTTCTTATTGCTGCAGGAATAATGCTTTTTTATCAAGCAATTGTATTCATCATACTGCCTGCTCAACAAAAAGAGATTACCAATTTAAAGTGGTTTAGCTTAGGGGTGGTAATATTCGAAACTGCAATTGCAGCACTAGTCTCTGGTCGCCTTGCATTATTGACAGGAGTTATCAGCTTTATCCTAGCGGAATTTATTTTCCTACTAAACAAAAAATACCTGGCTTAAACCTACCAAAGATTTTCTTTTATCCAGTTGTCAGCCTTAACCAAGGCTCCAAATAATCCCTTGGAATCCTGAGCGATTCCTTGACCGGTTAAACGCACACCACAAGCCAAACCGTCGGTAGACTTCTCAATCGTATTACAGCCAATAAGGCCAATAGCAGAAATACAGAAAATCACTGCCGCAAAAATAAATTTAGTTTTTTTCATGATCTCTACTCCTTTTTTATAAACCTTCCCAGCCTTTGTTTAACACGATCCCTGCCTAAATAGTATACCACATCAAAAAGGCCCGGGCCCACAGTTTTTCCAGTTAAGGCAACGCGCACTGGATGAATTAAAACTTTGGCTTCTATACCAAGCTCAGCCACTAATTTACGAAAGCAGTCCTCAATGCTGGCTACATCAAATTGACTAAGCGCATCAAGGCGGTTGATAAAAAGCCTAAACTCTTTTGAATAATCCTTAGAAAGATGTTTTTCCTGTGCTTTAGGGTCAATAGTAACTTCTTTTACAAAAAAGAAATCTGCCCAATCAGAAAAATCATTTAATGTCTGCATGCGCTCTTTAAACAAATTCACCAACAAAGTTATATAACTTCTATCAAAACTATCTTTGTTGATATAACCTTTTTCAATAAGTTGAGGAACAACTATATCAGTTAACTTCTCTGCATCTTCTTTCTTTAAATATTGGTTGTTAATCCAATTTAATTTATCTAAATTAAATGTAGCTGCGGTTTTATTAACATTAGTGATATCAAACAACTTTACCGCCTCGCTTATATCAATGATTTCACGATTTTCTCCCGGAGACCAACTCAAAAGCAGTAAATAATTTACCAGTGCTTCAGCCAGATATCCCATGCGCCGGTAATCACTAATCGCAGTTGCGCCTGTTCTTTTTGAAAGCCTTCCGCCTTCCATGCCTAAGATTAATGGTAGATGCGCAAAATTCGGCACTTCAAAACCTAAGGCCTGATAAAAAAGCACCTGTTTAGGAGTATTAGAAATATGATCATCTCCGCGAATGACATGGCTGATATTCATAGTAGCATCATCAACAACACAGGCAAAATTATAAGTAGCAGAACCGTCAGATTTAATCAAAACCTGGTCCTTAATTGTTTCGGAATCGAATTCAATTTCTCCCCGGATCAAATCTTTCACTTTTATCTTCTGTGGAGTAACCTTGAAAATAATCGCCTCTCCGGGCTTGTCTGGAAGTTTTTCTGTATAAGCAAGGCCTGCCTTTAACAATTTATCAGCATATTCACGATACAACTGCACGCGCTGGCTCTGGTAAAAGATTTCATCCCAATTGAATCCTAACCACTCAAGGCTCTGTAAGATTTCATCAACATATTCTTGTTTTGAACGCGCAACATCAGTATCTTCAATGCGCAAAACAAATTTCCCGCCTTTTGGCCGGGCATAAAGCCAGTTAAATAAAGCAGTTCGGCCTCCTCCAATATGTAAATACCCAGTCGGGCTGGGAGCGAATCTTACCCTAATCATAAGTTTAATCCTGCAGAAAATGCCTGTTGATTAATTTCAACAAGGCTTTGTTTATC